>CAZAHX010000146.1:0-5673 GCA_964485005.1 uncultured Acidimicrobiaceae bacterium
TCGAATACCGATCATTCGGCTTGAAGGGGGAGACCCAATGCGGCCTGGTCTGTCGGATTCGGGAATGGCGGGGCATGCGTCTTCTTGTCGCCAGCGAACTCTGGGGCGACCGTCGTCAGCAGAAGACGCTCGTGAAAGGGGCGGCCGCTGAGTTGGACGCACGCCTGGCCTGGTTCGCCGCTCCTTTTCCCGAGACCGGCTCACCCTGGCTGCCTCGTTCCGGCACCGTCGTCACCGGATATGACCTCCGCACCCAGCATCCCGGCATGCCGAGGCTCTCGCTCGGTGATGTGGAGGACGTGTTGTGAAGGTTCTCCACGTGATCAACTCGCTGGGAGGTTCAGGGGGTGCCGAGCATGGCCTGGTGCGGGAGATAACTCGATTCTCCCCGGACGCCGAGCAGAAGGTGGTCCGCCTATTCGAAAAGGATCATTTGGAGTCCCAGCTGACGGCTGCAGGGATCGAGGTGATCGGGCTCGGGCTGAGAGGGCGTCGTGCCGGTTGGACCTGGCCGGTAGCGGTGAGAAGATTGGGTGGAATCATCCGGAACCGCCGACCGCACGTGATCCATTCCAGCCTCTTCACGGCCAATCTGGTCGCGCAGGTGGCAGGGAGACAGGCCGGGATACCGGTTGTGTCCACGCTCACCCTCAGCGGTGATGTCGATTTGCTCAGGCGCTACCAGCCCGGGGCCGATTCATGGCGCGCTTCCGCGCTTCGGCGACTCGCGGCCCGAGTGGCACAGCATCCCTCGATCCATTTCAGGGCCCTCACTCGAGATGCCCTCGCAACCAACTGCGCCCTTCTCGGTGTGCCTACGTCCCGGGCCGCGGTGATCCCGCGCGGTATCGAGCTGGATCTACTGCCCACGGAGCGAAAGTCGCGTCAGGAGTTAGGACTTCCCCCTTCGGAGTACCTCCTGGTCAATGTGGGGAGACAAACGGCTCAGAAGGGCCAACTTTCTTTGTTGGACGCCTTTGAGTTCGTTCGCAAAGAGGCCGATGCCCATCTGGCCATAGTGGGACGGGAAGGCGACAGCACGGAGCGGTTGCGCGTCGAGATAAAGGAACGTGAGCTGGGTCCCCACATCACACTGGTCGGCTATACCCCCAACGTACATCATTACATGGCCCACGCCGACACCTTCGTCTTCACATCTTTCATGGAGGGGTTGGGAACAGCGGTCGTGGAGGCCATGGCCATGGGTTTGCCAGTCGTGGCCTACGACATCCCGCCGGTTCGCGAGATCACGGATGATGGGCGTGTGGCGCGTTTGGTCGAGATGGGTGATTCAGAGGCGTTCGCCCGGGCTGTTCTCGAGGTGCTTGTGGATGGAGTTGACGTGGGCAAACAGTTGGAATGGGTCGAGCGTCATTTCGCGATCGACGAGGTCGCCTCACGAGTCGAGGCGCTCCTCGTTCGGGTGGCGGGATCGTGACTCGATTGCGTGACGGCGGGTACAAACTGCTCCGTCTCCTGTCGTCTCCATTCAGGGAGGCGAGTCGATTGGGCGCTCACCTGCGCATCCTCGCCTATCACGATGTACCGGACATCGGGCGATTCGATCTCCAGATGTCACATCTCGCTCGGCACTACGAAGTAGTCGACGGTCCTGCCTTTACGAGACCCATCGTGCGGAAGCCGCCGGTGTGGATCACCTTCGACGACGGCGACCCCAGCGTGATAGACACGGCTCTTGATGTTCTCAGCAGGTATGGGTTTTCAGCCACCGCCTTCATCTGCCCGGGTGTGATAGACACCGTAGAGCCGTACTGGTGGCAGATTGTCACGGAGGCGTACCAGTCGGGCGTGACCGTGGCCGGAAGCAGAGTCGACGGGGACGAGGTGAGTCGGTTGAAGTCGGTACCAGACGACCATCGTCGCCGGAGGGTCGCCGAAGTCCGAGAGGCAGTGCGGCGGCAGAATGGAGACCTCATACGGCGTCAACTGACCAGTGACGATCTGGATAGTTGGCTCTCAGCAGGGCACTCCATCGGAAACCACAGCTGGGACCATCCCATCCTCGACCAGTGCACGACCGACGAGCAACGACGTCAGGTGGTTGACGCTCACCGCTGGTTCGTAGATAAGGGTTACCCGGCGCCGCGATGGTTCGCCTATCCAAACGGAAACTCGTTCGATGGAGCCGAGAGGCTCCTCGCCGATCTTGGCTATCAAGCGGCGCTTCTGTTCGATCATCGTCTGGCATCACGGAGTCAGCGTATGACGCTGTCCCGGATCCGGGTCAACGCAACGGATAGCCTGGACGAGTTCAGTTCCAAAGTCTCAGGAATCCATCCCACGACGATGAGGTGGCGGCGATGGTGACATCCCGCTTGTACTTGTCCCCGCCCGATGTGACTAGCAGTGACCGCCGTGCAGTAGCCGACGCCATCGACTCGGGCTGGGTCGCCCCGCTCGGCCCCGAAGTGGATGCCTTCGAGGAGGAACTTGCCAAGGTGACCGGCCGGACTCACGGGGTTGCTCTCTCCAGCGGCACCGCCGCGCTTCACCTCGCCTTGCTGCTCAGCAAGGTCGAACCGGGGGATCGGGTGCTGGTGTCGACTCTCACCTTCTCAGCAACTATCAACGCCATCAGATATGTCGGGGCTGAGCCGGTTTTCGTCGACTCCGATATCGAGACCTGGAACATGGATCCGTCCCTGTTGCGGGTGGCGCTCGACGACGGGGATTACGCCGCCTGCATTCCGGTGGATATCTACGGACAGTGCGTCGACTATTCGTCGATCGTCCCGATGTGCACAGAGCGTGGCGTCCCCATCATTGAGGACGCCGCTGAGGCACTCGGCGCCTCCCACCGAGGCGAGCCTGCCGGATCCTTCGGTTCCATTGCCGCGCTGTCGTTCAACGGGAACAAGATCATCACCACCAGTGGTGGCGGGGCTCTGGTCACTGACGACGGAGAATGGGCCGAGCGGGCCCGGTTTCTAGCCACCCAGGCCCGTGACCCGGCTCCCCACTATCAACACAGCGAGATCGGGTACAACTACCGCATGTCGAATCTGCTCGCCGCGCTGGGACGGTCCCAGCTCGCCGACCTCGATCGTCGCGTAGAGGCGCGACGCGGTCACAACGCGGCATATCGGGAGGCGCTGCGAGATCTCCCCGGGGTCGGGCTCATGCCCGAGGCGTCTGGGTCCTATTCGACGTTCTGGCTGACCTGCCTCACGATCGATCCCGAAGTTGCAGGGACAGACCGGGAGGAGGTGCGGCTGCACCTGGAATCACTCGATATCGAGTCGAGGCCGGCGTGGAAACCGATGCATCTCCAGCCGGTGTTCGAGAGGTTCAAGGTCTACGGCGGAGACGTCTCGGCGCACATCTTCGAACACGGCCTGTGCCTTCCCAGTGGATCGTCACTGACCGAGGAGGACCGCCAGCGGGTGATCGCCGGAGTCAGGTCGGTGTTCGGCCGATGAGGATCCTCGGACTCGGTGTCGACCTTGCGGACATCGACCGTATCAGCCGGGTCCTCGACAAGTACCCCAGGTTCGCCGAACGTGTTTTCACCGAACATGAGCGGGAATACGCCTTCAGATACGCCAAACCGGAGCGTCGGCTGGCGGCACGGTTCGCCGGCAAGGAGGCCGTGATGAAGTCGCTGGGCACCGGTTGGCGGAGGATCCGCTGGCAGGACATCGAGATCACCGGCGGAGGCAAACCCACGGTGCGTATGACAGGAAACGCCGCCCTACGCGCTGAGCAGCTCGGTGTGACCGAAGTGCTGGTGACCATCACTCACACCGACACCTCTGCCCTGGTGATGGCAGTGGCGGTAGGCGAGCACGACACGTGAAGCCCGTCCTCACCGCCGACGAGTACCGCCGGGTCGACAAGGCATACACCGGCGACCTGATCCAGGCCATGGACCGGGCCGGTCATGCGGTGGCGCTCGCCGCGGCCCGGCACGGAGCGGGATACGGCAAGCGCGTGGCGGTGCTGGCCGGGCCGGGTAACAACGGCGGCGACGGTTACGTGGCGGCCCGGTACCTACAGACAAGGGGGGCGCATGTCACCGTCCATGCCCTCGCCGAGCCCGCGACGCCCGAAGCCCAGGACGCCGCGGCGAAGGCGGCATCGGCCGGGATTCGGGTCAGAGAGCTCGGCGAGCCCAAGGAAACAGACCTCGTCGTCGACTCCCTGTTTGGGGGCGGGGCTAGACGCGGCCTAGGCGACGAGATCCTCGCCTGGATGGAGACAACCGCCCCTGTCGTCTCGGTCGACTACCCGACCGGTCTCGACCCCGATACCGGCAAGGTGGACGAGGCCGCTTTTCACGCCGTCGAGACCGTCACCTTTTCCACTCTCAAGACCGGCCACGCCCTGGGCGCTGGGCCGGACCACTGCGGAGTCATGACCGTCGCCGACATCGGCATCCACGGGGGAGAGCCGTCGATGTTCGTCGCCGAGGAATCCGACGCCCTGCGCCCCGGACGGGCCCGGCAGACCCACAAGTGGTCGGCCGGTTCCGTGCTCGTGCTGGCTGGCTCGTCCGGGCTCCTGGGAGCTTCGATCCTCGCGGGGCGGGCGGCACTCAATTTCGGCGCGGGCACCGTCTACCTGGCCTCCGAGCGGCTCGACCATGTCCAACAGATCGCCCCCGAACTGCCTGCTCTCGACCTCGAACAAGCAGCCGATGCGGTGAAGCGGTTCGACGTCATCGTCGCCGGGCCGGGGCTGGCCGAAGGTGACACAGCTCGGACTCGACCGGTCCTGGGCGCGGCCGACAAGGTGGTGCTCGACGCCGGAGGTCTCACGCCATCCATTCTCCAGGTGGCCAAGGAAGGCGGCGCCGAGGTGGTCGTCACCCCCCACGACGCCGAGTTCGTCCGGGTCGCCGGAGTGGGAGCAGGGGTCTACGCGGTGCGGTCTTTCGCCGAGCGGGAGGGCATTGTGGCGCTGCGGAAGGGCAACCCCATCATGATCAGCGACGGCGGCCTGCCGGTGCTGGTGGACACCGGAGGCCCCGAGCTCGCCTCCATCGGCACCGGTGACGTCCTCGCCGGTGTGATCGCCGCTCTCTGGGCGCGCGGCCTCAACGGGATGCAGGCAGCCACCTCCGGCGCCTATTGGCACGGGGTTGCCGGGGCCGACCTCGCTCGGCACGAAACCGTCACCGCCGACGTGCTGGCCGACTACATATCGGCATACGCATGGTGAGACCGACCTACGTCGAGATCGATCTCGACGCCATCGCCCACAACGTCGCCGCCTTCAAACGCCTCATCTCCCCGTCGCAGGTGTGCACGGTGGTCAAGGCCGACGCCTACGGCCACGGCGACGTTCCAGTGGCCAACGCCGCCCTCAGCGCCGGGGCCGATCTCCTCGCCGTGGCCCTCGTCGAAGAAGGTGCCCGGCTCCGGGAGGCCGGCGTCGAGGCGCCGGTCTTGCTCCTCAGCGAGCCCGAGCCCACCGCCGCGCCTGAGGTTGCGAACTGGGATCTCATCCCCACAGCGTACAACCGGTCGTTCGTCGTAGCCCTCGCCGTCACCGGAAAGAGTCACGAAGTGCACCTCAAGGTCGACACCGGGATGCATCGGGTCGGCGCCGCTCCACATGGCGTGTCAGCACTGGTGGAGGCGACCCGGGAAGCAAAGGGGCTGAGCCTCGGGGCGATGTGGACCCACTTCTCCGTAGCCGACGAGGACCCGG
>CAZAHX010000147.1:0-5609 GCA_964485005.1 uncultured Acidimicrobiaceae bacterium
GCGCTCGCCCTCGTCGCGGAGACGTCCGGCGAGCGCCTCGACGACGGTGGTCTTTCCGGAGCCGTCTCCCCCCTCGAGAGCGATGTATTTGCTCACATCGGCCACGGTAACCGGGCGCTGTGACGCAGTGACAAGATTGACACGGCACCCCGACATGCGGTCAACTGCCGGGCAATGGCCAAGAGCCTCGTCATCGTGGAGTCCCCGACAAAGGCCCGCACCATCTCGTCTTTCCTGGGCGAGGGGTCGACGGTGGAGTCATCCATGGGACACGTCAGGGACCTCCCC
Source organism: uncultured Acidimicrobiaceae bacterium (assembly GCA_964485005.1). Lineage (GTDB taxonomy): Bacteria > Actinomycetota > Acidimicrobiia > Spongiisociales > ZC4RG35 > JAHWLC01. The sequence continues at coordinate 289 of CAZAHX010000147.1, forward strand.
AGATCGGCCTCTGAGATCCCGGCCCGGGCCAAAGGTGAGGAGTGGGCGCGTCTGGGTGTGAACGTGGAGAACGACTTCGAGCCGCTCTACATCGTTCCCAAGGAGCGTAAGAAGCAGGTGAAGAAACTCAAGGAGCTGCTCGCCGACGCAGACGAGCTGTATCTGGCGACAGACGAGGACCGGGAGGGCGAGGCCATCGCCTGGCATCTCGTCGAAGTGCTGAAGCCCAAGGTCCCGGTGCGCCGCATGGTCTTCCACGAGATCACCAAGCAGGCCATCGAGCAGGCCTTTGCCAACCCTCGCGACCTCGACGACCGCCTGGTGCAGGCACAGGAGGCCCGGCGCATCCTCGACCGTCTGTACGGCTACGAGGTCTCTCCGGTCCTGTGGAAGAAGATCCAACCAAAGCTGTCGGCGGGGCGGGTCCAGAGTGTCGCGGTCAGGATCGTGGTGGAGCGAGAACGGGAGCGGATCGCCTTTCAGCCCGCCGTCTACTGGAGCCTGGAGGGCAGTTTTGCCCCCGCAGATCGTCTCGACCAGACCTTCGAGGCCACCTTGGTCTCCATCGACGGGCAAAGGGTGGCCACCGGCAGGGACTTCGCCTCCACCGGAAAGGCGAAGGGAGAGGTGATCGTCCTCGACCAGGAGAAGACCACCGCCCTGGCGGAGAGTCTCGCTGACGCCGGATTCGAGGTCACCGAAGTGGAGACGAAGCCCTACAAGCGCAGCCCATACCCCCCCTTCCGCACCTCCACCCTGCAACAGGAGGCGGGTCGGAAGCTTCGCTTCTCTTCGGCACGGACGATGTCGGTGGCCCAGCGTCTGTATGAGAACGGCTACATCACCTACATGAGAACCGATTCGGTCGCCCTCTCCGACTCGGCGGTGGCCGCGGCCCGGGCGGGAATCACCAAGCTGTACGGCAAGGATTACCTGTCGCCCTCACCCCGACGCTACGCGGGGAAGGTGAAAGGAGCCCAGGAGGCCCACGAGGCGATCAGACCGGCCGGGGAGACCTTCCCCACCCCCGAACAGATCGCCGGGGAGGTGGGAAGTGACGAAAGGGCCTTGTACGACCTCATCTGGAAGCGGACGATGGCTTCACAGATGGCCGACGCCACCGGAGTCAGCGTGTCGCTACGTCTCGCCGCCAGGGCCGAAGCTGGCGAAGAGGCGACCTTCGGCGCCTCGGGCCGGACCATCACTTTCCCCGGTTTCCTCCGAGCCTATGTGGAGGGCTCGGACGATCCCGAATCGGAACTCGACGACAGGGAGAAGATCCTTCCTCCGCTGGAGCAGGGCGATGCCTTGGCGGTGGAGCGTCTCGAGCCCACCGGGCACGAGACCCGACCCCCGGCTAGATACACCGAGGCCTCGCTGGTGCAGAGACTCGAAGAGCTGGGGGTGGGCCGGCCGTCGACGTACGCCTCGATCATGACCACCATCCAGGACCGCGGCTACGTCTTCAAGAGAGGCTCGGCACTGGTCCCCACCTTCACCGCCTTCGGTGTGGTCTCCCTGCTCGAACATCACTTCCCCAACCTGGTCGACTACGAGTTCACCGCCGAGATGGAGTCGGACCTCGATCGAATCGCGGACGGAGAGGAGGAGTCGATCCCCTGGCTCTCCGCGTTCTACTTTGGCGAAGACGGGCTCAAGGAGCGGGTCGCCGTCCGGCTCGACGAGATCGACCCCCGGGAGGTCAACTCCATCCCGCTGGGCGAAGACGAGGAGGGCAACCCGGTAGTAGCCCGAGTGGGACGCTACGGGCCCTATGTCGAGAGGCTCGATGAGAGGGCCTCCATCCCAGAAGACTTGCCACCCGACGAGCTCACCGTGGGCAGGGCACTCGAGCTGATCGAGATCCAGAACGCCGGGGACAAGATCCTGGGGACCGATCCCGACACCGGTTTGGCCGTCTACGCCCGCACCGGCCGGTTCGGCCCCTATGTGCAGCTCGGAGAGCAGGAGGAGGGCAGCAAGGAGAAGCCGAAGCGCGCTTCGCTCTTCCAGTCGATGTCGATCGACGAGCTGGGACTGGAAGACGCCTTGAAGCTCCTGTCGCTTCCCCGCCAAGTCGGGGAGGATGAGGAGGGAGTGGAGATACTCGCCCTCAACGGCCGCTACGGACCCTACATCGAGCGGGGCGAGGACCGCAGGTCATTGGAGAGCGAGTCTCAGTTGTTCACCGTCACCGTCGACGAGGCGCTTGCTCTCCTTGCAGAGCCGCCCCGAAGACGTGGCCAACGAGGGCCCTCCAGCCTGAAGGAGTTGGGCGAGGACCCGGCCACCGGGAAGAAAGTCAGCCTCCGCTCCGGCCGGTACGGGCCCTATGTGACCGACGGCGAAGTCAACGCTTCGCTGCGCAAGGCAGACTCACCGGAATCAATCACCATCGAGCGGGCCGCAGAGCTGCTCGCCGCACGTCGCGAGCGACTCACCGAGTAGACCGGTCTAGAGGGCCTTAGTGCGGCGACCACCAACGTGGCCACAGCACTAGAGGACGTTGGCCGCCATCTCGGCCAGAGGGGAGCGAACCGAGCGCTCCAGGTTGACATGGGCGAATATCGGGGACCCTCTGAACTTCTCGATGAGCGCCGCCATCCCGCCGAACGGGGAGATGTAGGGGTTATCCACCTGTGAGAGATCCCCGCAGAAGACCACCTTGGAGTCCTTCGACATCCGGGTGAGGATGACCTTCAGCGTGGAGATCTCAAGGTTCTGTGCCTCGTCGATGATGACGAATTCCCCCGTGATCGATCGTCCTCGCAGGTAGGTGACCGACGCCATCTCCAGCTCGCCCCGGTCGATGAGCTCGTCGATGGCACCGCGGGCCCCGTCGATCCCGGCATCGGAGAACAGTGCGTACAGATTGTCATGGACCGCGGCCATCCAGGGAGCCAATTTCTCGCTGATGTCGCCCGGCAGGTAGCCCAACTCCTGTCGGCCGACTGCCACGAGCGGACGGTAGACCGAGACTCGCCGGTATCGGCCCTGCTCGAGAACCTGCTCCAGTGCCGCGGCCAGGGAGAGGAATGTCTTGCCGGTGCCCGCCATACCCATCACGGACACCGCGGGGATGTCGGGATCGAGGAGCTGATGCAGCGCCACGGTCTGTCTCACGTTCTTCGGCTCGACACCAAAGGCGCGGACGTGGGTTGGCATCCGCTCCACCACCATGGCCGGCTCCGATTGGATGACCCGAGCCAGCGCCGAGCGAGAAGGGCCGCTTCGTAGGACGACGAACTCGTTCACCATCGCCCCTACCCCATCGAGTTCGATCTTGCCCTCTTCGAAGAGACGGTCGATGGTCGTCGCATCGGTGGAGTGCTCCACCAGACCGGTGTGCAGCTCCTCCACGGGCACGGTGTCGGCCCGATAGTCCTGCACCTTCACCCCGAGCTGGGCGCCCTTGATGCGGAGAGCTGCATCCTTTGTCACGAGCACCGCATCGGCAGCCGAGCCCAGGTTGAGACAGGTCGCCAGGATCCGGTGGTCGGAGGTGGTGGGGTCGAGGATGGCGGGCAGGCGGTCGGAGACGACGCCGTTCAGCTCGATACGGAGAGTGCCCCCGTTGCCAAGGGGCACCGGCTGGGCGAGCCCACCGTCCTTGGAGGCGCCCAGATCCTCGAGGAGCCTGATCGCGGCTCTGGCGTTCGCTCCCACCTCGTCGAGACGGGTCTTCTGACGGTCGAGCTCCTCCACGACGACGAGGGGCAGGACCACCTGGTGCTCGTCGAAGCGAAGCAGGGAGCGGGGATCGGCGAGAAGGACGCAGGTGTCGAGGACGAAGGTGGGGTCCACCGATTGATTCTCCTGTGGAGCTGGCGCCAAGGCTCCACAGCTTCACGACTCGGATGGAAAATTACAAGGATCGGATTCACCCGTTTCTAACGCTGGGGGGACCGTATCCCGTCCCTCCGCCGCGCGGAATGACCTCCTTCGGGTCGGCTACCCCCGTCGCGCCGCGACCCATTCCCGGACCTTCTCCACGGGGCGGGCGTTGAGAACGCGATCGGTCGTCACCCATCCCCGCTGGGCGTAGAGCGCGCCGTAGGACATCCGCACCAGGTCTCCGACGTGATGGGAGTCGGTGTCGACGACAACTTCGACTCCCTCGGCCATTGCCATCCGCGCCACCTCGGTGGTGGCGTCCAGCCTGTCGAGCGCCCCGTTGATCTCGAGGGCGACCCCGGTGACCGCCAACGCCTCCAGTATCACTGCGACGTCGAGCTCCACACCGGGCCTTCGACCCACGTAACGCCCGCTGAGATGGCCGATCGCAGCCACCGCCGGATCCTGCAGGGCGGTGAGGATTCGCGCCGTCTGCTCCTCCTCGGGCAGATCGAAATGGGAATGGATCGAGGCCACGCAGTAGTCGAATTCGAGTCTGAAGCCCGGGTCGTAGTCGAGGCCGCCCTCGGGACCGATGTTGAGCTCACAACCAAAGAGCAGGTCGATCTCGTCGTATCGCTCGTCCAACACCCTGATCCGGTCGCGATGGGCGATCATCTCCTCGCGGGTGGATCCGTTGATGGCCAGGTCCTCGCCGTGGTCGGTGAAGGCCACGTACTCATAGCCGGCCTCGATGGCGACCTCCACCATCTCCTCGAGAGTTGAGCGCCCGTCCCCGGAGCGGTTGGAGTGATAGTGAAGATCGCCCCTGATGTCTTCCCGTGTGATCAGATCCGGGAGCGAATCGCTACGGGCGGCTTCCACCTCGCCGCCACCTTCCCGAAGCGGAGGGGGGATGTGATCGAGGTCGAGGGCCCTGTAGATGTCGTCTTCGGTCTCGGAGGCGATCACCCTGTCGTCTTCGAACAACCCGTACTCGCTGAGCAGCCAGCCACGGTCCAGGGCCAGCTGTCGCAGCTGGATGTTGTGCGTCTTGGAGCCGGTGAAGTAGAGCAGGGCGGAGCCGAGTTGATCGGGGGCCACCGTGCGCACGTCGACTTGGAGCCCTTCCCGGGTCAGGAACGAGGTCTTCGTGCCTCCCGAGCCCATCATCTCTGCGGCCTCGGGGAGCTCTCGTACCGCGGCATGGACTCGTTCGGGCTCGACGGTCGCTACGACGATGTCGACATCACCAACGGTCTCGGAGAACCTGCGAATCGAGCCGGTGGGGACCGCTGCGGTGACGCCCTCGACCGAGGCGAGCCTCCCGGCCAAGGCTTGTGCCAGCCCCCACACCTCGACCAACGGTGTGCGCCGGTCCTTGCCATGAAGCCCAAGCCGATCGATGGCCCTGGCGATCTTCTCCTCGGACTTCTCACCCGGTCCGGGAAGGTCGCGAAGCCGCTGGGCGTCGATGGCCTCCTTCA
>CAZAHX010000148.1:0-5603 GCA_964485005.1 uncultured Acidimicrobiaceae bacterium
CTGATCGAAGCCGGGATCAACGACTGCGAAGTGGCGCGAAGGTTGGGGATTCCTCGTGGAACGATCCGTGACTGGCGTGTTGGGTTGGAAGCTCGGAGCGGAGGCCGCACCAAACACTGGTCTGGCCGGCGACCCAGGCGCCGAAGTGGTGGCTGCTTTAGGTGCAACGGTGAGTGGATAGACGACGAGGCATACGCATACTTACTAGGGGTGTATCTGGGAGATGGCTGCCTCTCGGAGCACCCACGAGGCGTCTATCGGTTGCGAATTGCCTGCGATCTGAAGTACCCCGTGATCGTCAATGAGATAGCCACACATATTGTCGTCGTGCGTGGACACGAATCGGTTGGGTTCACCTCCAGGGAGGGATGCGTAGAGGTGTCCTCATACTGGAAACACTGGCCTTGTATTTTTCCCCAACACGGACCGGGACGAAAACACCAACGCCCCATCGAACTTGCTGCCTGGCAGGAATCGATGGTGGCTGCTCATCCCAAGGCTTTTATACGAGGTCTCATTCATTCCGATGGCAACCGGCACATCAATGAGGTGACCAGACGGTTCCCCTCTGGCACCAAGCACTACCGGTATCCCCGGTACATGTTCACCAACGCCTCAGCCGACATCCTCGGCCTCTTCACCGAGACGCTAGACCTGCTCGAAGTCCATTGGACCCAGACCACCCCACGGATTGTCTCTGTGGCTCGGCGCGACGATGTGGCCTTTCTCGACAGCTTTGTCGGTCCCAAACGGTGATCGGTAGAATTGATGGCTCCGCCGGAGTGATGGAACTGGCAGACATTCGGTCCTCAAAAGGCCGTGCCCTCAGTGGCGTGTGGGTTCGAATCCCACCTCCGGCACCACTTGGGCAGTTACGACCGAAGCTCCTCCACCACCGCGGGCCGCCCTTCAACTTCCAGCAACTCCCCTTCGTCGATCTCGCGCCGGATCATCGCCAGCGCCAGAGATCCGGCAACCGAGGTCACCTTGCCCACTTCCCGACCATCTGATGTGATGCTGGCCCCGGGTTCCGGAGCCTCGGTTTCGAACTCGAGCCGCATCAGTCGCTGCGGCACGTTCCCGCCCCTGCTGTCGATACGGGCCACCAATTCCTGACCAAGAAAGCATCCCTTGTCGAAGGCCACTGCCACCCCGACGAGACCGGTCTGCTGGGGGATGGTCTTCTCGTCGACATCGATGCCGAAGCGAGGCTCCCCGGCCTCGATGCGCAGCGACTCGTATTGCTCGGCTGAGATCTCCTCGAGATCGGGTCTCGCTCCGGTGAGAAAGCTCCGCTCCATCGTCGGCCAGGAGATGTCCGCCACCACGCCCTCCCCGCGTCTCCCCCATCCCCCCTGGTGAGGGCCTCGATCACCCACCACCACCCAGGCGGGGGCTTCGGCCGCCTCCATGGCCACGTCGACCCTGATCCGATACCGGCCCAACGCTGACATCAGAGCCTCCCCGCGGCCGGGCTCGGTGATCAGCCCCACCTCGTCCTCGCCGCACAACACCCACAGGATGTGGTCCAGCTTCCCCTGGGGCTCGAGCAGGAGGGAGCGCAAGACCGATCCCGGAGAGGCCAGCGCGATCTCCTGGCTGAGCAGGTCGTTGAGGAAGCGGATCGTGTCGGCTCCGCGAAACCAAACCAGGTCAGGCTTCTCCGGAGAGAGCATCGGGGTGTCGGCCAGGGGAGTCACACCGTCGCCAGGTCGCGGAGGAAGGGCACGTCGATGAAGAATCGCGAGATCCAGGCAGAGATCAGGTCGAGATGGCCGGTCACCATGACCAGGCCGAAGAGGGCGAGCAACACTCCCGAGGCGATGTTCACCGGCTTGAGATAGGGCTTGAGACGGCCAAAGAATTTGAGCAACCCGAGACCGGCGAGGAGAAATGGCACGCCGAGCCCCAGTGAGTAGGAGACGAGCAGAGCCACGCCCCGGACCACTGTGCCCTGAGTGGAGGCGGTTGCGATGATCACGGCGAGGACCGGGCCGATGCATGGAGTCCAGCCGAAGGCGAAGGCGGCGCCCATCATCGGTGGCGCCCAGGGCCCCAGTCGGGATGGCCGCACCTGCACGCGGCGCTCCCGGTTGAGGCCGGCCAGGAGGCTTCTCTCGGACACCGCCATCGCCACCATCAGCGCTCCGAAGGCGACGATCAACACCCCGGCGATGCGGGTGAAGGTCCCCAGATTGTGGGCGAGGAACTGGCCGAGGCTCGAGGCAGTGGCCCCGATGGCGGCGAAGACGACCGTGAAGCCCAGGATGAAGAGGAGCATCACCCGGGTGAGCCTGACGGGCGAGGCTTCCCCGGCCTCGAGCTGTGAGGCCGAGTAACCGGACATCATGGACACATAGCCGGGGAGCAGAGGGAGCACGCAGGGGGAGATGAACGAGATGATCCCCGCCCCGAAGGCGATCACCAGCTGGGCGAGGAAGACACTGTCGGCGGGACTCTCAAACATTCTCGACACTGACAACGGGAGACATCGTCCCCATCATCCCATGACCCCCGTTTAGCCTCGCCAAATGCGTGCGGCGCTCCGCCGGGTGCTGGAGCCCCTGCTCCCGGTGCGCAAGTTCACACTCTCCGATCGGCGGATCGTGATCGTCATCTGGGTGGCCGGTTTGGTCCAGGGGTTCGCCCAATCCCAGGCAAGCGCCGGATTGCCCTTCACCCGGGCCGGGCTCGGGCTGACCGAGGGCGAGATGAGCCTGATGCTCGGGTTGGCCCGGCTCGCCGCCTTCGCGGCTCTACCCATCGGGTGGCTTGCCGACCACCGGGGTCGGCGCCGTCCCTTCCTCCTGGCAATGACCCTGATCGTCGTGGGAGGAGCAGGGGCCGGCCTCGTGGTGGAGGCCTGGCAGTTCGGCCTGCTCCACGCGGTGCTCCGCACCGGCACCGCGGCGGTCTCCGGGCTCGCCGTCGTGATCCTGGCCGAGACTGTCAGCGTTCCGATCCGCGCCTACTCGATGTCCTTTTACGGGGCTGCCGTCTCCCTCGGCAGCGGTCTCGCCCTCCTCGCACTGCCCCTCGCCGACGACGGCGGACAATCCTGGCGAACCCCCCATCTGCTCATCGGGTTGGGGCTGGCAGTCCTCCCCTTTCTCGTCAGGCGTCTCCCCGAGACCCGGGTGTACAGCGTGGAGCACCCGGAGGGAGGGCACTGGAAAGAGCTGGTCAGCAACGGGAACTGGGCACGGAGATTCTGGATCGTGGTCACCGTCAACTTGCTTGCCTCCGCATTCGGGGCGGTGGGCGCGGCCTTCTCCACCGAGCGCTTGATCAGTGACGTCGGCCTCGACACGGGCCAGACCGTGACGATCCTCCTCCTCGGTGGGACCCTCGGAGGGCTCGGGTTCTTCATCGGGGGGCGCCTCGCCGATACCTGGGGGCGGAGACGAACCTCGATCCTGAGTCTGTTCCTCGCCCTCCTCGGAGGTCTTCTCTTCTACTCGACCACATCCGTTGCCCTGATCTTGGTGGGGGCGATGGTCTCGGCATTCGGCACTTTCGCCTTCGTCCCCGCGGCGGGCTCCCATCGCGCCGAGCTGTTCCCCACCAGGCTCAGATCGAGTGCCAACACCGCGGTCTCCCACGCCGCACTCGTGGGGTCGGCGCTCGGGTTGATCTCCGGTATCTACACCATCGACTCGCTGGGACTATCCAACACGATCTTCGTGCTCGGGGTGGGTGTGGCGATCGCGGCAGCTCTCACCGCCCTCCTCCCGGAGACCCGGGGTCAGGACCTGACGGCCCTGTCCGCGGACACCCGGTAGCGAAGGAGGAACACCAGGCCCCTGGCGGCAAGGAAGACACCCAGTGACCACCAGATGCCGTGCAGTGAGTCCCCCAACGGGGTGAAGGCCATCAGCCCGATCGCCACCACCGCCCCGGTGGCGGTGGACAGGGCCATGGATCCGAGGGCGAGCATACCGACGAAGATGCCGTCGGCAACGAAGACGATGGCACCCACCGGCTCGAGGAGGGCGGCGATGCCCGCCACCGACACGGCGAGGTCCCCCACTATCGGGTCGCTGGCGAGTTGGCGAAGAACGAACCTCCCCAGGCCCACGGCGACCATGAGGAGGACGCCGGCAGCCAGGCCCCAGCGGAGCAGACGGCGGTTGAGCGCCCCGAGAGCTGCCCGGTCCCCCCGTCCAGCCTCCTCGCCCACCATGGCCTGGCCGGCGATCTCCAGCGAGTCGGCCACCATCGCAGAGAGGAAGAAGAGCTGGACCACGAGTTGGTGGGCGGCGATCTCCACTGCTCCCAGCCGGGCTGCCATCGCTGCGGCAAATGTGAAGGCGGACAGGAGGAAGGCCGTCCTTACCATCAGCAACCCCCCGTTCTTCCCGATGGTCGAGAGCAGGGGGATGCTCTCGGCGAGCCGGCGGGGCCGGGTCGCCAGATCGCGGGATCGGATCAGCAGGAGAAACCACACCGCGCCCACCCACTGGGCAGCGACGGTGGCCCAGGCCGCCCCCTCGAGCCCCAGACCCGCACCGAATATGAGCAGCGGGTCGAGAACGAGGTTGATGGCATTGACTCCGAGGGCGACCACCAGCGGGGTTCGCGTGTCCTTGTGTCCGCGGAAGGAGCCGTGGGCGGCAGTGACCACCAGCACCGCGGTGGTGGCCAGCGCCCGAACCCGGAGGTACGCCACGGCAGAGTCTGCGACCTCCCCCTGGGCTCCCATGATTTCGACCAGCGTCGGGGCCAGGACGATGACGAGGAGAGTCACCGGGATCCCCAGGATCACCGCCAGCGAGAGCGCGGTTCCCACGATGCTCCTCGCCTCAGTGGTCTGCCCTCTCCCCAGGGCCTTGGCCACCAGCGGAGTGATCACGAAGGCCAGGAAGTTGAAGGCGAAGAAGGCGAAGGAGATGATGGCCGCGTCGACCCCGAGGGCGGCCAGCTCTATCGTCCCCAGCCTGGCCACGAAGGCAGTGTCGGCCAAGGTCAGGAGGGGGTCGATGGCGAGACTGCCGAGGGCGGGGACGGCAATGCCGATGATCTCCCGATCCGTGGCGGTCAGCCGGGAGGTCAATCGCCGGTCTTTCCGGCCCTGGAGAAGCGGCCGGGCCACTCGCACAGCGAGAACAGCTCACATGCTCCGCATGAGGGCTTGCGGGCCTGACAGATGTCCCGCCCGAACTGGATGAACCGCATCGACAACGACGACCAATCATTCTTCGGGTACAGGGCGCGCAGATCGGCCTCGATCTTTGCCGGGTCCTCCTCCCTGGTCAGACCGAGTCTCTGCGTCACCCTGCGAACGTGGGTGTCGACGGCGACTGCGGGAAGGCCCCACGCCTCGGCCAGCACGACCGAGGCAGTCTTGCGGCCCACCCCACGCAGCTCGACGAGACGGTCGATGTCCCTGGGGACCTCCCCGTCGTGGCGATCGACGACGTCTTGCGACATGCGGATGATCGACTCCGCCTTTTGGCGGTAAAAGCCCGTGGAGTAGACGATCTCCTCCACCTCCTCATGGTCTGCGTCGGCCAGGTCGGCCGGCTCGGGGTAACGGGCGAAGAGTGCGGGCGCCACCTTGTTGACGTTCTCGTCGGTGGTCTGCGCGGAGAGGATGGTCACCA
>CAZAHX010000149.1:0-5575 GCA_964485005.1 uncultured Acidimicrobiaceae bacterium
ATCCGCGCCGCCACCATCGACGAGCACAAGGCAATCACCCGCCGGGCGCTGCTCGAGGCCGCCTATCGCATCATCGAGGACGCGGGAACCGCAGACGTGCCACTCGGGGAGATCGCCCTGCTGGCCGGGGTCGGGCGAACCACCTTCTACGAGTACTTCACCGATCGCGACGACCTCATAGCCGCCCTGGTCGAGGACCGCCTGCCTCATGTGATAGAAGACATCCTCGCCTCGGTCCCCAGAGGCGGCCCGACTGCCCAGCGGCTGGCCGAGTTGGTGACCCGCACCGTCGAGTTCGTGGACACCGACCGCGTGTTCGGGGTGATCCTGCATCGTGAGCTCGGTCGTCTCGGCCACGATGCCCAGCAGCGGATAGCCATGGCCCACCGCGATCTGTCGTCCGAGATGGCTCGGCTGTATGCCCGAGGCGTCAGCGAGGGCGTGTTCCGGGAGATGCCTCCCCCGCTGGCGGGCCGGTTCATCCAGGACACCGTCATGTCGGGCGCGCGCTCTCTGATCGAGCTCGACGGGCCCGATACCGCACAGGTGCTCCGGGCGCTGCGAGAATTTCTCCTCGGAGGCCTCGGCTACCGGGAGTGATCGGCCGATAAGTCTCTCGTGACATGAGCGACGACCCACCCACCTACGGACCCGAGCACTTCATCAATCGGGAGCTGTCCTGGCTCGACTTCAATCGCCGGGTTCTCGCCCTCACGGCGCGGGATGACTTCCCGCTGCTGGAGAAGGCCAAGTTCCTCGCCATCTGGGCGGAGAACATGGACGAGTTCTTTCAGGTCCGGGTGGCGGGGCTCAAAGAGCAGTTGGCACATGGGCTCCGGTCGACCACTCCTGACGCCATGACCCCGGGCCAGCAGCTCGCCGCGATCAAGAAGGAGGTGGAGACCCAGTACGAGGAGGTGTCCAAGCGGTTCCTCGCCGAGATCGCTCCTGCCCTGGCCAGGGAGGGCATCGTCTTCAGCGATTACCCCACGCTCGACGACGAAGACCGCGATTTCCTCGATGCCCAGTTCCGCGACCTGGTCTTCCCCGTGGTGACGCCGCTCGCCGTGGACCCCTCCCACCCCTTTCCCTACATCTCCAACCTGTCCCTCAACCTCGCCATCTTCGTGCGTAACCCGGAGACCGGGCTAACCAAGTTCGCCCGGGTGAAGATCCCCCCGATCCTCCCCCGATTCGTGGTCCTTCCCGACGGTGAGCGCTTCGTGCCGCTCGAGCAGGTCATCGCCTCCCATCTCGACGCACTGTTTCCCGGGATGGAGGTACTGGGCCACGATGTGTTCCGGGTCACCAGGAATGCAGATCTAGAGATAGAGGAGGACGAGGGCGGCGACCTGTTGATGGCCATCGAGTCTGAGCTGACCCAGCGACGTTTCGGGAGCATGGTCCGTCTCGAGGTGCACCCCGACATCCCCGACGAGCTCCTCGACCTGCTGATGAGGGAGATGAGGGCCACCGAGGACGACGTCTACCGGGTGGAGGGGCCGCTCGACCTCTCAGGGCTGTGGAGCTTGCACGAGCTGCACCGCCCCGAGCTCAAGTTCGAGCCATTCTCCGGGGTGACACCGTCCCGACTGTCCGCCGGGCCCACCGGGACGGTGGACCCCTTCGAGGTGATCCGTCAGGGTGACCTGCTGGTACACCACCCCTACGACGCCTTCTCCACGACGGTGGAGTCCTTCGTCACCAGGGCTGCCCGAGATCCCGATGTCCTCGCCATCAAGATGACGCTGTATCGGAGCACCCAGACCAGCCCGACGATGAGCGCTCTCATCGAGGCCGCCCAGGAGGGAAAGCAGGTCGTGGCACTGGTCGAGTTGAAGGCTCGTTTCGACGAGGAGCGAAACATTCTGTGGGCGCAGCGTCTGGAGGACGCAGGGGTGCACGTGATGTACGGCGTGGTCGGGTTGAAGACCCACACCAAGATCGCGCTGGTGATGCGCAAGGAGGGCTCACAGGTCGTGCGTTACGCCCACGTCGGGACGGGCAACTACAACGAGACCACCGCCCGGACCTACGAGGATCTGGGGGTGTTCTCGGCCGACCCCGAGATCGGCTCCGACCTGTCGGACTTGTTCAACTATCTCACCGGATACAGCCGGCAGACCGCCTTCCGTCGCCTCGTGGTATCCCCCACCGGGATCCGACCACGCATCCTCGAGCTCATCGAGCAGGAGGCAGAGCGAACGGACGGGCACATCACCATGAAGATGAACTCGCTGGTCGACGCCGAGGTGATTGCCGCGCTCTACGACGCCTCGCGGAGGGGCGCGCGGGTCGACCTGATCGTGCGGGGGATCTGCTGTCTTCGCCCGGGGGTAGAAGGGCTCTCGGCGAACATCTCGGTGTGCTCCGTTGTTGGGAGGTACTTGGAGCACTCCCGTATCTACCGCTTCGGCTCCCGGGGCAGGAGACGGCAGTACCTCATCGGCTCGGCGGACATGATGCCGCGCAATCTCGACCGCCGGGTCGAGGCGCTGGCCCCGGTGGACGACCCCGACCTCCAGTTCCGCCTGGACGAGATCCTCGACGTGGTCCTCTCCGACGACAACCTGGCATGGCACCTGGAGGCCGACGGAACCTGGCGGCGGGTTCCGCCCAGCACCGGCATCGACGCCCACATCGCCTTGCAAGACCTGGCTCAGGCCAGGGCCAGCGCCCATCTGTAGAAGGTTCATCTCTGGTTAACCCGGTTGTGGCCGCGTGGTCAAACCCGGCTCGTAACTTCTGGCCGAGTCTCGAGAAGGAATGACCCATATGAAGTCTCTATCGATTCGGGTAGTCACCGTTTGCGCCGCACTCGCGCTGATGGTGGCGGCCTGCGGATCTTCGGGCACCGATGGTGGGGGCGGGGATGGCGGCGGCCAAATCGTCATCTCCGGGTCGTCCACGGTGGAGCCGATCACTGCCCGAGTCGCCGAAGCCTTCGGCGCCCTCAATCCCGGAGTCGCCATCAGTGTCGACGGCCCGGGCACATCGGACGGATTCGAATTGTTCTGCAGTGGCGAGACCGACGTCTCCGATGCCTCGCGTGCCATCACGGAGAGCGAGCTGGAGACCTGCCAGGCCAACGGAGTCGAGCCGATCGAGATCAAGGTGGCCATCGACGGTCTCTCCGTGCTCACCTCGCAGAACAACAGCGCGGTCACCTGTCTCGCCTTCTCCGACCTCTATGCGCTGCTCGGGCCGGAGTCGACCGGGTTCGAACGCTGGTCCGACGCCAACGAGCTGGCTGCCGAGATCGGCGCTCCCAATGCGCCCTACCCGGACGCGCCGCTGGTCATCACTGCTCCGGGAGAGGAATCGGGGACATTCGACAGCTTCGTTGAGCTGGTCCTGGAGCCGATAGCCGAGGAGGTCAGGGGTGAGGACGCCGAAGCCGACCCCCGACCCGACTACGTCGCCTCCCCCAACGACAACGTGATCATCGAGGGGATCTCGAGCAACGACACCTCCCTGGGCTGGGTGGGGTACGCCTTCTTCGTGGAGAACCAGGACCTGGTCAAGGCTATCGCCATCGACGGCGGCGATGGGAGCTGCGCCGAGCCCACGCCGGAGACGATCTCCTCCGGGGAGTACCCGATCGCACGCCCGCTCTTCATCTACGTGGACGCCAACAAGCTGGAGTCCAAGCCGGAGCTGGTCGCCTTCGTCGACTACTACCTGAGCGACGCCGGGCTGGCCGAGGTCGCCAATGCCGGTTACGTCGATCTCACCTCCGAAGAGATCGACGAGTGGAGGGCCAACTGGCAAACACGGAACGTGGGGAAGGTGGATTAGATCATCTCGACCAGAGGACCCATCGAGAAGCAGATTTCGCTGAGCGGCGACCCTCGTCGCCAGCGGCGCGAGCGCTGGTGGCGCTTCTTCTTCCTCGGGGCCGCGGTCAGCTCGCTGGTGATCACCGCGGCCATCGTCCTCTCCCTCGTCGGGGAGGCGTGGACCTTCATCAGCAACATCGACCTCTCCTCGCTCTGGGACATCGGGTGGTTCCCGAGAAGGGGGGCTTTCGACATCAGGACCATCCTGGTGGGCACGCTGCTCGTCGCCGGTATTGCCATGGTGGTGGCCACACCTCTGGGGCTGGGGGCCGCCATGTGGCTCTCCGAGTACGCCCCCTCCAGGGCGCGGAGGGTGGTCAAGCCGGCGTTGGAGATCCTCGCCGGGATCCCCTCGGTGGTGCTCGGCTACTTCGCCCTCACCTTCATCACCCCTGAGGTCCTGAAGCCGATCTTCGGCAACGAGGTAGCCGGTTTCAACATGCTCGCCGCGGGGATCGGAGTGGGGGTGCTCACCGTCCCCCTGGTCGCCTCGATCGCGGAGGACTCGATGCGCGCCGTCCCCCGGGCCCTGCGCGAGGCCTCCTACGGGCTCGGGGCCTCACGCATGCTCACGTCGACCCGGGTCGTGTTCCCTGCGGCCATCTCCGGGATCGTGGCCGCCCTGATCCTCGGTTTCTCCCGGGCCGTGGGGGAGACCATGGTGGTGGCCATCGCCTCGGGCGCCACCGGCGGGTCATTGTTCAGCTTCGACGTGCTCCAGCCGGGTCAGACCATGACCGCGGCCATGGCCGCCCTCGCCATCGGCTCCGACCGGGTGAGGGGAGAGGACTTTGCCTTCCAGAGTCTCTTCTTCGTGGGGCTGCTCCTCTTTCTGATAACCCTGGTGCTCAATGTGATGTCCGAGCGATTCGTGCGCCGGGTGAGACAGAGGTATTAGGACCGGAGATGGCTACCTCATTCGTCGACGTCTCCCAGGTGGTGAGGAGAAAGCTCACCGGGAGACGCCGTGACGTCGGCGGCACCGCATTCGCCTGGGGCCTCCTGGGCGCTCTCCTGCTCTCCCTGCTGGTGCTGGCGGTGCTTCTCTATGACGTGACAGTGGACAGCCTGCCGGTGTGGCGCCAGCGCACGGTGGCCGATTTCCTTCGCAGCCAGCTCAGCGCCAACCCCGAGGTGGCAGGGATATGGCAGGCTTTCTACGGGTCGATGCTCCTCATGGTCTTCGTGGTGGTGATCGCCATACCGATCGGGGTGGCCTCGGCGATCTATCTCGAGGAGTATGCGGTGGACGGCTCCTTCTCCCGATCGGTCAACGCGGTGATCCGGAACCTGGCCGGGGTTCCCTCGATCGTCTACGGCCTTCTCGGTTTGGCCATCTTCGTCAAGTTGATGGGCTCGATCACCGGCCCCCAGGTGGAGGGGAGGAGCCTGATCTCGGGTGGGCTGACTCTCGCGGTCCTGGTTCTCCCGATCGTGATCATCACCACCGCCGAGGCGCTGCGCGCCGTCCCCGGCTCCATACGGGAGGGGGCGGTCGCGGTGGGAGCGACCCCATTTCAGACCATTCGCCATCACGTGCTCCCGGTGGCTGCTCCGGGCATCCTCACCGGCACCATTCTCTCCGTAGCCCGCGCCTTCGGGGAGGCTGCGCCCCTGCTCTTGGTTGGTGGGATCACCACC
The DNA here is from genome assembly GCA_964485005.1 of uncultured Acidimicrobiaceae bacterium. Taxonomy (GTDB): domain Bacteria; phylum Actinomycetota; class Acidimicrobiia; order Spongiisociales; family ZC4RG35; genus JAHWLC01. The sequence goes on from CAZAHX010000149.1 coordinate 5,481, forward strand.
TTCTTCCAGACCGGCGCCGACGCCACTTTCTTGGACATCTTGCAAGGGCGTTTCAGCGCCATGCCGGTCTTGGTCTTCTCCTGGGCGCGGCTCCC
>CAZAHX010000150.1:0-5558 GCA_964485005.1 uncultured Acidimicrobiaceae bacterium
GCGATCGGGATCAGGGTGGGAGCGTCATAGCTCCTCGAGTTGGCGCTGAACAGGAGGAGGGCAGCGGCCTGGAGGAAGAACGAGGCCCCGATCGCGCTGATCAGGGGCGCCAGCCGGGAGGCCTTGCGGAGCGGCCGGTAGGCGAATCGCTCCAGGGCGACGCCGATGCCGGAGGCGACGGCCATCGAAGCCACGAACATGAGCGTGATCGCGAGCCAAACCGGCACCAGCAGTGCCGACGGCCCGCCGAGGACCGTCAGCACTCCGTAGCCGGCGAAGGCGCCGAACATGTAGACCTCGCCGTGGGCGAAGTTCAGGAACTTCAGCACCCCGTAGACCATCGAGTATCCCAAGGCGAGGAGCGCATAGACACTGCCCAGGGTCAGACCATTGACGGTCTGCTGGAGGAAGAACTCCATGCGCCCCCCGCTTCGAGATGACTCTCTTTGTCTACGGCACCAGGGTCTTCGTTCCGTCCTCCTGGATCTGGAAGATGAAGAACTGACCTTCGGCCAGGTCCCCGTCCTCGGTGAACGAGATCGGCGAGCCCAGGATCGAGTCGGCCTGATCGGTGTTGCGCACCTCGGCCTGGACGTTGGCCCGATCGGGCACCTCGCCGGCGGCACACACCCGGTCGATGGCCTCGAAGATCACGCGGGCCGCGGCGTACACCGGGGGCCCGAAGGTGTTGGTGATCTCGTACTGCTCCAGGTATGCCTCGAGGATGCTCTGGGAGCCCTCGATGGCGGCGATGTCGGGTGCGAACGCCGCGATGTAGGAGCCCGGCTCGGTGAAGTCGTCGGAGTCCATGCCATCAGACCCGAAGATCACCGCCTCCTTGCCCTGCTCCTCCATCTGGTTGGCGAAGATCTGACCGTTGGCCGCCACCTGCCAGGGCAGGTAGACGAAGTCGACGTCGTCGGGGATGGTCCCCACCAGCGCCGAGAAGTCGGTCACGTCCTGGGACACCGAGTCACTGGTCACCGTGACGTCGGCCGCCTCCAGGTTCTCCTGTACCGACTCGGCGAGACCCACCGAGTACGACGACTGGTCGTCGACAATGAACACGCTCTGCGCGCCCTGTGCCACCAGGAAGTCGGCCGTGGTCGGGCCTTGGTCGTCATCGGTGGGAACAGTGCGGAACATTCCCGTGAACAGGGCCGTGATCCCCACGCGTGTCGAGGACGGCGAGATGAACGTGAAGTTCGGGTCGCCCGCCTCGAACACCGCACCTGCGGCCTCGACCTGGTCGCTACCTGCCGGGCCGACCGCGGCCACCATGGCCGAGTTGTCCAGGAACTGCTGGGCCAGGGTCGCGCTTTGCGCGGTGTCGAACTGGTTGTCACCTTCGACCATCTGGAAGTCGTACCCCATCTCTTCGTTCCAGGTGTCCAGGGCGAAGTTGAACCAGTTGAGCTGGACCTCACCGATGAAGGCGACCGGCCCGGTGATCGGGCCGATGAAGCCGACCGTGGCCTCACAGGCCATCGGCTCGGCGGCCGTGGTGTCGGTCTCGGCGGCGGTCGTGGCCGTGTCCCCGGCCGTGGTGGCCGTGTCCCCTGCGGCGGTGGTGTCCACCGCATCGCCGTCGCCGCAGGCTGCGGCGACCAGGGCAAAGGCCAGCAGCATCGCCAGCAGCCTCCCTATTGATTGTCTTCTCACGTGTTTCCCTTCATTGTCCGGTTGCTGTCTCTTCGTATGCCTCGGCTGCGCTCCCCGCGGGGTGGAACACACCGAGAACCCTCAGTGGCCTGTTGCCCGTGTTCTCGACACAGTGCTCGACAGGCGGTGGAAGATGGATGCAGGTGCCGGCGGTGATCGGCGTGTCGGGGTGACCTTCGAGATGGAGGACGCCTTCACCGTCGAGGATGTACATGACCTCGTCGTAGAGGTGGTAGTGGGTGGGAGCCCGGCCGGGCGGGATCCAACCGACGAACTGGGTGACTTCGCGGCAGCCGGCTTCTGGGTCGATTACGAACTTGAACTCACGGTCCTTGCCGGCGGGGATGATCGGCTGGTCGGCGATGTCCACGGTGACCCGTCGGGTGGTGTCGTCGAGGTCCTCGTCGGGCGGGGGTGCGGTCACCGAGACCAGGACCAGGTCCTCGCTCCCTGTGTTGACCACCGTGCAGCTCTCACCGGCCCTGACATAGACGCCGAGATCGGGATGCAGATCGTGGGTGCTGCCGTCGAGGTTCAGCGACCCGGTCCCGGAGACGACGTACGCCACCTCGTCGCGGTCCTGGTTGCGTCGGTCCGACGAGCTTCCGGGGGAGAATGTGAGCACGCTCTGCACGAGACGCTCGGCGCCGACCGAGTCGTCGATGGTCGTCCTGGTCGAGACCGTGCCACCGGCCTCGCCCATAGGTTTCACCTCGCTCACGTGCGTGACGTAGCCAGCCATTATCCCTTTCCGACCCCAGGGCTTGCCCGGCGATTGTGGCATGGATCGGGTGTCCGCGTCAGGGTGGGACTGCAAACCTCCGGTAGTTAGGCCCATATACGGGCCTAACTACCGGAGGTTCTGCGTTCAGTCCCCTCGCCGGTCAGGATCTCGGCGAGCTTGGCGGCGTTGATGTTCCCTCCGGAGACTATGCATACGACCTTGCCCTCCCCGGCCCCGCCCTTGATGGCGGCAGCGACCGACGCCGCACCCGCCCCCTCGGCGACGACGTGGTTGCGGTTGACGAGGGCGCGGATTGCCGCCTCCACCTCCGCCAGCGACGACACCAGTGAACCGGAGAGAAGCTCGCTCACCAGGGGCCACATCTCGTCGAGGACCCGGCTCGAGCCGATCCCGTCGACGAAGGATGGCATGTACTCGATCTCGGTCGGCTCACGGGCGGCGAAGGCGGCGTGTAGCGCCGCGGAGGTGTCGACTTCGGCCCCGTAGACGGGGACGTCCGGCTTGAGATGCCGCAGCGCCGACGCGATCCCCGAGCTGAGGCCCCCGCCCCCGTAGGGGACGATCACCGCGTCGAGGTCGGGCAGGTCCTCGACCAGCTCCAGCCCGATCGTGCCGTTGCCCGCCATCACCGCCCGGTCGCTGACGGGGTGCACGAACACCCCGCTCTGGCCCTCGTGCCGGTGGGTGACGAGGATCTGCCACCACTCTTCGAAGGGGACCTTGACGATGGAGGCGCCGAGACGGTCGAGCGCCTCGAGCTTGGCCTCGGGGGCATGATCGGGCACCACCACCGAGCATCGCACCCCGAGTCGGGCGGCGGTCCACGCCACCCCCTGGGCCATGTTGCCCGCACTCACCGTCCACACCCCGGCCTGGAGGGCCTCCTCTCCGGCGACGGCCATGGCGTTCCCCGCCCCCCGGATCTTGAAGGCTCCCACCGGCTGGAGGTTTTCCAACTTCAGGTAGATCTCGACCGGGTCGGTATCCATGTTCAGCCGGACCAGCGGGGTCCTGATCGCCAGGCCCTCGAGGCGGGATCGGGCCGCTTCGATCTCGGTCAGGGGGATCGGCTCAGCCATGCCGGGTGCCTCCGAACTCGATGCTGAAGCCCTTTCCCGACTCCACCGCGTTCCTGTAGACGAGGTCGGCGGCGGCGATGTCCTCCACGGCGAGGCCCAGGGAGACGAAGGTGGTGATCTCGTCATCCGACTCCCTCCCGGGATGGGTGCCCGCGATGAGCTCACCGATCTCGGCGACGATGTCGTCCTCGCCGACCGCCCCCTCTGCTTGCGCCATCAGGAAGTCGCCCGACTCGTTGAGCGTCGACTCCCGTCTGTCGACGAAGATGCGCGACCGGCCCATCGCCTCGGAGTCCAGCTCGCGGGCAAAGGGCACGCTGGAGCCCACCGCATTGACGTGCATCCCCGGCTCGAGCAGCGACCCGGGGAGGATCGGCTCCGGGGACGCCGTGGTGGTGCAGACGATGTCGGCCCCAGCCACTGCCTCGGCCACCGAGCCCACGACGCGGATGTTGACTTTGTCGCCCCCGGCTTCGGCGAGACCGGCAGCACGCTCGGGGTTGCGGCTCCACACCCGGACCTCGGTGATCGGCCTCACCAACGGAATGGCCCGGGCGTGGCTGTGGCCCTGCACCCCGGCGCCGAGCACCGCGAGGACCGATGAGTCCTTGTGGGCCAGCAGGTCGGTGGCCACCGCCGAGGCGGCGGCGGTGCGGATGGCGGTGACCTCGGTGGCGTCGATGACCGCCTTGAGACGGCCATTACTCGTATCGAACAGCATCACGGTCCCCTGATGGGAGTCGTATTCGGTGCCGGCGTTGCCCGGGAACACGGTCACCGTCTTGATGCCCACGGTCTCGATCGAGCCCAGGTAGCCGGGCATCATCCCCAGGGCGCCCACCTTCTCCGGCAGCCACATCACCGGGCGCAGCGGCTGGATGCCCTCACCGCGGGCCAAGGCGCCCAGGGCCTGGCGGACCACCTCGATGCACTCGGCCATGGGGAGCAAGCCGGGCACCTCCTCCTGGCTGATGAAGACCGTCTCCACTAAGCGTCGTCCCCGTCGAAGATGCCGCCGATCTCCTCCCACTCGGCCTCGGTGAGATGCAGATCAAGAGCCTCCTCGACCGGATCGAAGTGGGAGGGGCGGCGCGGACCGACGATCGAGGAGGTGACGTCGGGGTGGTTGTATAGCCAGCCCAGGGCCAGCCCTGCCATGCTCACTCCGGCGTCGGCGGCGACCGCGGAGAGACGGTCGAGCCGGGCGAAGGTCTCCTCGTTCCAATGCCTCATGTAGGGCTCGGGCCGCTTCGTCATCCGCGAACCTTCCGGGTAATCCCCGTCGAATCGGTACTTGCCGGTGAGGAGGCCACCGCTGAGCGGGCTGAAGTTGGTGAACCCGAGCCCCTGGTCGCGGCACAGCTCGAGCATCTCGGCCTGGTCGCCCTGGTCGAGGAGGTTGAACGAGTTCTGCACCCACTCGAATCGATGGAGGCCCACCACGTCGCTGACCCACAACGACTTGGTCATCAGCCACGCTGGGTAGTTGGAGGCTCCGATGTAGCGAACCTTGCCCGCCGTCACCAGCGAGTCGAGGGCGTCCAGCGTCTCCTCGAGAGGCGTGTCGGGGTCGGGGGCATGGACCAGGTACATGTCGAGGTGGTCGACGCCGAGCCGGCCCAGGCTGGCGTCGATCTGCTCCAGGATGTGACGTCGCGATAGCCCTCGCTGATTGGGCCCCGGGCCTACCGGGTTGGCCACCTTGGAGCTGATCAGGAGGTTGTCCTTGACCGATTGGTCCTTGGCGGCCAGCCACTTGCCGATGGTGGCCTCGCTCCGCCCCCCGCCGTAGGCGTTGGCGGTGTCCAGGTAGTTGATGCCGAGCTCGACGGCCCGGTCGAGGAGGGCGAAAGCCTCCTCATCGGATTCACCCTGGCCGAAGAACTCGGGGGCGCTCCCGATCCCCCCGAAGTTCCCGCACCCCATACCGAACGCTGAGATGCGCAGCCCGGTTCGTCCCAGATTCCGATACTCCACTCGATCCTCTCTGCGCTGGGGAGCAACCCTAGAGGGGGTTGGTACCGCGAACCTCCGGTAGTTAGGCCCATATATGGGACAAACTGCCTCGAGAA
>CAZAHX010000151.1:0-5541 GCA_964485005.1 uncultured Acidimicrobiaceae bacterium
CGCCGTCCCGCTCAGCCTGAAGCGAGCGATCGGGGTAGGGATCGGCCTGTTCATCCTGTTCATCGGGTTCGTCACCGGGGGCCTGATCGGCCTCGGTGTGGAGGAGGCGCCCGTCAACTTCCAGTTCCCCAACTCTCCGGAGGCCTGGACGACTCTGATCGGCCTCCTCATCGTGGTGCTTCTCTTTGCGCGCCGGGTGCCGGGAGCCATCATCATCAGCATCGTCTTGACCGCGATCGTGGCGCTCATCCTGGGCGTTGCCTCGGTGCCCGACACGTTCGCCGTCACGCCACAGTTCGACACTCTGGGTCGATTCGACTTGGTCAACGTTTTCGATCACCTAGGGGTGCTGGTGGCGGTGCTGACCATATTCAGCTTCATGCTCACCGATTTCTTTGACACCATGGGAACGGCGACGGCAATAGTGGAGCAAGCCGACCTCACCGAACCGGACGGCGCCATTCCCGGCGTGGGGACCTTGCTCTTCGTCGACTCGCTGGGCGCCGCCGCCGGTGGCGCCTCCGGAGTCAGCTCCAACACCAGCTATATCGAGAGCGCGGCGGGAGTTGCCGAAGGAGGCAAGACCGGCCTGACTTCAGTCGTGGTCGGGATCCTTTTCCTGATCGCGATCTTCGTCTCACCTCTGGCCGAGTTGGTACCGCGGGCGGCGACGGCCCCGGCATTGATCCTCGTCGGGTTTCTCATGGCCGGGCTGATCAGAGGGATCGACTTCGCTGATTTCGAGGAGGGGTTCCCCGCCCTGCTGACCATCGTTCTCATGCCTCTCACCTTCAGCATCACGGTGGGCATCGGGGCCGGGTTCGTGATGTACACCCTGATCAAGGTGGTCCGGGGCAAGTTCGCCGATATCCATCCGCTGATGTGGGTGGTGGCCATCGCCTTCCTCGTCTACTTCGCGCAAGCTGTGCTGGGCTCGGCGATCTCCGCCTGAAAGCCGGCGGAGTCAGGGAGAATCGGCCCCCGGGGCCTTCCCCGGGGGTCTTTCTCGGGACCGGTTGGGGGTTTCCCGGCCAGGGGTGTCGGGTAATGGCGCGTCATGAGAATCCTCAAAACACTCTTGTTTGCCCTGTTCATGCTGTCGCTCGCCGCATGCGCCGGCGGGGACGCCACCCTGACCACACTCCAAGAGGAGATGGAGGAGACCGCCGCCGATGTGGCGGCCACCATCGCCGCTGCTCAGGAGGACATCGCCGACATCGGCCAAGAGATCCAGGAGAGCGAGGCCTCTCAGGAGCTCCTGGACACGTGGCAGGACCTCCAGGCCGACCTGACGGCGTTCTTCACCTCACTCCAGTCCGAGCAGGCCGTTGACACGACGCAGGTCGAGGCGATCTTGGACAACTTCGAGAGTGAGCTGGACGAGGCCGGTGATCAAGTGACGCCGGAGCTGCGTGAGACTTGGGAGTCGCTGCGGGCACAAATAGAGCGGCTTCTCGAGCAGGCCGGTTGATAGACCGAATCGCTCAGTCCGCCTTGGCCACGTCTTGGCGCATCCCCCACCACGCCACGACGGCCAGCACGGCCGCGTAGACGGCGAGGCCGCCGATGACCACCGGCTCGACCTCGGCCACCCGGAACATGAGCTCGTGCAGGGCGAGGATCCCGTAGGTGGCGGGGAGCAGGAATGAGATCACCCGAATCGGCGCTATTAGCTGCTCCAGTGGTAGTACGAATCCGGTGAAGAAGATCGACACCAGCAGGATCATCATCGAGTACTGAACGGCCTGGGTGTCGGTGCGGGCAACCGTGGAGACCAGGAAGCCGAGGCCGAGCGAGGCGATGATCATCAGGATCATGGTGAGGGCGAAGATCGCGGGGTCGCCGACTCGAGCGCCGAAGACGAGCATCGCTCCGCTGAGAACGGCGGCGACGGCGCCGGCGATGACGGTGAAGGCGATGTACTTCCCGGTCAGAGCCTCGGAGACGCCCAAGGGAGAAACCCTGAATACCTCGACCAGACCCAATTGTTTCTCCTTCACCAGCGAAAGTGCCGCGAAGGTCACCGCCAGGTGCTGGACGAGCAGAGCCAACGCACCGGGACCGTAGAACAGGGCCGGAGTTGCCGGCACCCGGGCCAACTCCGAGATTTCGGCGTTGAACGGGCTAACCAGTATCTCCGGAGGAACGGTCTGTGCCTGCTCTAGCTGCGTCTCGAGCTCCCCCAGCGAGGAGTCGACGCGGCGAATGTCGTCGACGGCGCCCGGATCGTTGAGATCGATCTCGGCGACATCTCGTTGCAGGGTCGACCAGCTGGTCCCACTGTCGGTGCCGAGCGCCTCTCCGACGCTTTCGTACAGAGCGTCGGATGAGGCGTTTTGATCGGCTCCGAGCAGACCTTCGTCCAGGTCCCCTCGGAGATCTTCAGCGCGCTGCTGATCCCCGGCTTCGATCGCACTCACCAACTCGCCGGTGATGGCTCGGAGCTGACCGATTCCTGCATCGAGGGTCTCGACCCCCTCCTGTGCCCGCTCGATCACGCGTGCGATCACCCTGCGGTTGATCTCGTCGATGGACAGCCTGGAGAGGAGGTTGATGGTGGCGCGGAGCACCGGGTCGACCTCGGTATGGGCCACTACGAAATCAGCACGGTTCCCTTGCTCGATGGTCTCCACCGCGTTGTCCGGCGCGATGATCAACAGGTCGAGCTCACCTCGGTTGAGTCTCGCTCGGGCTTCCTCGGCGTCATAGGAAGTCCTCAGCAGCTCGATACTGCTCCCGAATGCCTCCCCGAGATCGGCGCTGGCCAGCCCCGCCTGCTCGCTGGGAAGCACCAATTCGGTCTTGAAAGCAGGAGGGCGGTCGCGATACCCGAGACCGAAGAGGACCAGGATCAAGAAGGGTCCAAGGATGAGAGTGACCACCAGACGGGGCTGTCTCAGGACGCTGATGATCTCCTTGCGGATGAATCCCCAGATTCTGACCAGCCCACCGCTCACTCACGGTCTCCCGGAGTCTGATCCGACCCGTTGCTCAGATCGGAGACGATCTCGACGAAGACATCATCGAACGGGGGCAAGTAGGGCTCGGTCTGTTCTAGTTCGACATGGTTGTCCTGGGCCCACTTGACGATGGCGGGCCCCGCGGTGCCGGCATCATTGACCACCATCCGAACCGATCTGCGGTCCAGCCACTCGAGCCTCTTACCGGCACTCAACGCGGCCAGCGAATCGGCAATGGCCCGGCTCGGCTGCTCCACGAATACCACGTCGAGGACCTCCCCGCCGAATGCCATTCGTCTCAGTTCGTCCGGGGACGCCAAGGCGAGCACCCGGCCCCGTGCGATGACGGCAACCAGGTCGCAGTAGGCAGCCTCTCCGACGTACTGCGTGGTCACCAGGAGACTGCGCCCGGCATCGGCGAGGTCTTCGAACCGGTCCCAGAGCTTCCTGCGAAGGACGGGGTCGAGGCCAGCAGTGGGTTCGTCGAGGAAGATGAGCTCGGGCTGATGGACCAGCGTGGAGGCCAGCATCACCCTTCGCTTCTCCCCTCCCGACGCCTCCTTGGGCAGACGGTCCATGACCCCGTTCAGCTCGACGAAGTCGACGATCTGTTCGAGCTCGTCCCGCCTCCGCCACGACATCCCATATAGGGAGGCAGCGAACCTGAGGTTCTCGGCGAGGGTGAGATCGGGGTAGAGGACGACATCTTGTGGCATGTAGCCGATGCGAGCCCTGGTCTCCCGGCTGAAGTGGACGGGGACCTCGCCGAGGACCCGCACGGTCCCCGAGTCGGGGCTGAGGATCCCGGTGAGGAGACGGACGGTGGTCGTTTTGCCGGAGCCGCTGGGCCCGATCAGGCCGACGATCAGCCCGCGGTCGAGCGTTAGGTTGAGATCGAACACGCCGGCATCCGGTCCGAACGCGCGGGTGAGGTCGTCCGCGACCGCAACGGAGGATTCTGGCATCTGACCCAATTACCCTCGCTTCGGTTGGTGCAAACTGGGCTCGCTTCAAGGGATTCCTTTTTGGAGGTCTGGGTATAGATGAATGTGCGCGTGCGTTCCGACGGAGCTAGGACGGGCCGGCTGGCGCGTATGGCCGGAGCCGTCACCGTGGCGACCAGTCTTTTTGCCCTAGTCATCGGGCTGGTGCTGGTCGAGTCTTTGGTCACGGATCTCACGGCGTCGTTCCAAGTCTCGGAGTCGGCGATCGTGGCCATCGGCGAGACGATCGAGGTCGTGGACGCCTCGGTGTCCCGGATCGACGAGAGCCTCGACGCCGCTTCAGCCAGCCTGGCCAGCGTGGGCACGGCAGCAGCGATAGCCAGCGACGGGCTCGAGGACGTGGCGGTGTTCCTCGAGGAGGATCTTCCTGCCGACGTGGAGGCGATCCTGGTGGCCATGCCCGCGGCCATCCAAACCGCAGAGGCTATCGACGGCACGCTCAGCGCACTCGCCTTCTTCGGTGTCGACTACAACCCCGAAGAGCCCTTCGACGACTCGTTGCGAAGAGTCGAGGAGGCCCTGGCCGAGCTGCCCGACGAGTTGAAGGCGCAGAGCGCCACCATCCAGGCCCTGATCCCGTCGGTGAGGGAGTTAGGTCGGCAGACCGACAGTCTCGCCGAGGCCGTCGACGCCATCGAGACGGATCTGGCCGAGATCCATCAGCTGGTGGGCTCTTACCGGATCACCGTTGACGAAGCTCAGGCTTCTATCGAGGAGACCAACTCCAACCTCGGCGAGAAGGCCTGGCTGCTCCGGCTGCTGGTCGTACTCATGTCTCTGGTCGGCATCGTGGTGGGTAGCGCGCTGATCAGTCTGGGCCGGACGCTCGACGATTTGGTCGTGGTCGGGCCCGAGCCCGACCCGGCCCTCCCGCGACGGTCGACCACCCCATAGACAACAGGCGACTAGAACGTACGAATCGCTCAGAGGAGGTCGCCTGTTCCTGACATCATCACCGCCCGCCTCAACGTCGGGTTCGATCTGACCGACGAGCTGGCAAGTTCATTGGACGAGACGGCTCTGGGAGGTCGTCTGCGGGAGCCGTCGAACACCATTTGGGACCAGTTGTGGTGCGTGGTCGGAGCCCGCGAGAGCTATGCCCGGGCCATCGAGAAGGGTGGCTGGATGGGGTTCGAGTGCTCGCTCACCTCCGCCGACCGCGGATCGAAGCCGATGGTCGTGAAGGCTCTGGAGTTGTCAAGGCAAGCTGTTGAGAGCGCCATCGGCGCAGCGAGCGATGACGACGGCCTCGTACTCGATCTGCTCCTCCACGAGACCCAGCATCAAGGCCAGCTCATCCGCTATGTCTATGGGCTCGGACTGGAATTCCCTCAGAGCTGGCGTATCCGGTGGAGCCTCTGAAATAGACAACGGGCCCCGGAGTCGGGGCCCGTCATCCGATCAGCGTGCGGAGCTGCCTAGCTACACCCGGTGGTGTCCCCGCAAGTGAGGCAGACGTAACAGCTGCCGTTGCGGATGGTCATATGGCCGCAGTTGGAGCAGACCGGGGCGTCGCCCATGTTCTCGGCGAGTGCCCGGTCGACCGTGGCCGCCCCGTTGCCCGCGGCCACCGCCAT
>CAZAHX010000152.1:0-5524 GCA_964485005.1 uncultured Acidimicrobiaceae bacterium
GCTGAGGCCACCTCGCCATACCTGCTGCAGCACAAAGACAACCCTGTTGATTGGCACGAGTGGGGAGAGGAGGCGTTCGCGGAGGCTCGTCGTCGTGACGTGCCCATCCTCCTCAGCGTGGGATACGCCGCCTGCCACTGGTGCCACGTCATGGCCCACGAGTCATTCGAGGACCCGGATACGGCACGCGTCATGAACGAGCGCTTCGTCAACGTCAAGGTCGATCGGGAAGAGCGGCCGGATGTCGACTCGATCTACATGGAGGCGGTGCAGGCTACGACGGGGCGCGGCGGCTGGCCCATGACGGTATGGCTCGACCATGAAGGACGCCCGTTCTTCGCCGGCACCTACTTCCCCGATCGTCCCCGCCACGGCATGGCCAGCTTCCGTCAGGTGATGGAGTCTGTCGCCTCTGCCTGGGAGAACCAGCGCTCAGAGGTGGAGAGCCAGGCAGAAAGTCTCCTGGCGGCAATCTCCCGGGCGATCCCACCCGGAGATACGGGTGGCGAGGACACCCTCGCCGAGGCTCATCGTCACATCTCCTCTTCCTTCGATCAGGTCCACGGTGGGTTCGGGGGTGCGCCCAAGTTCCCTCAGCAGCCCGTCTTGGAGTGGCTGCTACGGGTCAGGGAGGAGGATTGGGCTACCGGGTCCGATGCCATGCTGGCCAAAACTCTCGACGAGATGGCCGCTGGCGGCATCCATGACCAGATCGGCGGAGGCTTTGCCCGGTACTCGGTGGACGAGTTCTGGCTGGTCCCCCACTTCGAGAAGATGCTCTACGACAACACCCAGCTGGCTCGGATATACCTCTGGGCCGGGATCGAGTTGGGGCGCGAAGACTTCATCGCAGTGGCCCGAAACACGTTGGAATATCTGCTGCGGGACCTGAGACATCCTGACGGGGGCTTCTTCAGCTCGGAGGACGCCGATTCCGAAGGTGTCGAAGGAAAGTTCTACGTGTGGAGCCCCGATGAGATCGAGGAAGTGCTGGGAGAGGAAGCCGAAGAGGTCATGGCCTACTTCGGGGTGACCGAGACGGGAAACTTCGAGGGAGCGAACATTCTCAATGTCGTCGGCGACGAGCCGCCCCCTGGGATCGACCAGGCCAAAGAGAAGCTCTTGGAAGCCCGCTCCAGACGGGTGCGTCCCGGGCTCGACGACAAGATCGTCGCCTCCTGGAACGGGCTTGCAGTGCGATGCTTCGCCGAGGCCGGCGCCGCTCTCCGCGACGACCGCTATCTGGCTGCGGCGCGAGACGCAGCCGGCTTCGTCATGACCCACCTCGTCGAAGACGACCGTTTGCTGCGATCCTGGCGGGACGGGCGAACGTCGGTGCCCGGCTTCCTCGACGATCAGGCGGCGATGGCGACGGGCTTGTTCGCCGTGTATGCCGCCACCGGTGAGACCCGCTGGTATGAGAGTGCGCTCGGGCTGGTGGAGGGTCTGGCCCGTTTCGAGAACCCAGACGGCGGATATTTCACAACCGCCGCGGACGGTGATGGGCTGGTCAAGCGTCCCACCGATTACACCGACAACCCCCTGCCCTCGGGAAACGCCCTCGCCGCCGAGGCAAATCTCCTCGCCGGGCTGTACACGGGGGAGGAGACATATCGGGAGAGGGCAGACGCGGCTCTACGGGCTGCCGCCTTGCTCATGGAGCGATATCCCTCCATGGTCGCCCGTCATCTCGCCGTGCTCCATGCCTCGCTGCGGGCCAAGGAGCTGGCCCTGGTCGGCCCCGAGTGGAAGGATCTGGCAGAGGTCTACTGGTCCAGGTTCCGACCCGAGGTGGCCCTGGCCGGCTCCGCCGGGGCGAACGAGGAGGTGCCACTCCTCCAAGGCCGCTACCAGCCAGACCGAACATTGGCCTATGTGTGCCGGGACTTCGTCTGCGACCTGCCCACCGACGATCGGCAATCGCTGGCCAACCAACTCGCCTGACCTTCCGCTCGTGCTGGGAATCCCCCCGGCCTGCCCGCCGTTGGCTATGACATGCCCTCATTGAGTCTCAATCACGCTGTCCTCTTCGTCTCCGACCTCGAGTCGGCCAAGACCTTCTACACCGACGTCCTCGGGTTCACCGTGGCCGCCGACGAGCCGCGCTTCAATGCCGCCTTCCTGCGAGCGCCCGGTTCGGACAACCACCACGACCTCGGACTGTTCCAGACCCCCGCCCCCAAGCCTCCCCGCGGCTCGGTGGGGCTCTATCACCTCGCCTGGGAAGTCGGGGAGATCGAGGAATTGTCAGAGTTCCAGGAGGCTCTGACAGGAAGCGGGAACCTCACGGGCCAGTCCCACCACGGCGCCACCATCTCGCTATACGGAGCGGACCCCGACGGCAACGAGTTCGAGATCATGTGGATGCTCCCCCGGGACTCATGGGGCGAGTACGAGGACCGGGGAGTGGTGATGCCACTCGACCTCGAGGCCGAGATCGCCCGCTGGGGCACGCAGGCCGTCAGGGACTGACCGCGACCGGGGCCTCCACCTGCAGAGCGGTCGCCGAGACCCACACATAACCCACCCAAAGGGCGTCCGCCAGCAGCAGATGGACTATCTGCATCCACACCGGGACCCCGATCAGCACGCTGACCACCCCGCTGAGCAGGATCACACCTACCAGGACCGCCATCCACCGCCCTGCCGCTCCCCGTGGTGGGCCGGCCCTAACTGCAAGCCACCAGGCGGTGGCGCCCGCGGTCAGCGCCAGGATGGGATGGAGGATCCGTAGCCGGGTGAGGAAATGCGCCTCGCCCGAGAAGTCGGCGCCGAAAGGCTCGCCGGGGAAGAGGGTGTCGGCCAGTGCGGTCACCGCGCCTGAGGCGAAGATGAGGAGCAGGGCGACGCCGCCGAGCACGACGGCTCGACGCACCCCCCTTTCGCCGGACAGGCTCAGCCAACGCCCCCCGCTCAGCCAGAACACGGTCAGCGTCAGCGACGCCAGCAGGAAGAGGGTGTTGACCAGATGGAGAGGCACGGCGACCGCCCGCGCCAGGGAGACATCGTCACCCACCCACTCCTCCACCACCAACATTCTCCCGATCAGTGCCTCGCCAAATATGGCGATCACCGCGAGCACCGCGCCCAGACGAGCTGGATGCCCCTTCCCCGTGGTCCGGAACACAGCTATGGCAAGGGCGACAACGAGGATCAGGTCGACGCCGCTGGCAGCCCGATGGGCGAACTCGATCGCCGTGGCGCCTTCCAGCGCCGGCACCAGCTCGCCCTGGCAGGTCGGCCAGGAGCGGCCGCACCCTGCCCCGCTCCCGGTGGCGCGAACCAATGCGCCCAGGGCGATCACGCCCACATTGAATGCGAGCACCAGCCAGGCGTAGACCGTCAGAGCAGGCCTCCGGCTCATCGCCGCCGAGGTTAGAAAGGCCATCTCGCTGTGATGCCAAACATCGGGCGAATCCCTAGCCTCCGCCGGGCATGGAGGTACACGACGACCTGACCCAGGCCATCGGGAACACTCCGATCATGCGACTCTCCCGTATCCACCCACCGGGGAATCTCGTCGCCAAGGTGGAGTTCATGAATCCGGGCGGATCCGTAAAGGAGAGGATCGCGATCTCGATGATCGACCAGGCCGAGAGAGAAGGTCTTCTTCGACCCGGGGGCACGATCGTCGAGCCGACGTCGGGTAACACCGGGGTGGGGCTGGCCATCGTGGGGGCGATCCGTGGGTACCGGGTGATATGCGCGGTTCCCGACAAGGTCTCCGCCGAGAAGCAGGATCTGCTCCGCGCCTATGGCGCCGAGGTGGTCGTCGCCCCGACCGAGCACGGGCCCGGTCATCCCGACTCCTACTACGGGGTCGCCGATCGGCTCACCGAGGAGATCGAGGGCGCCTTCCAGCCCAACCAGTACACGAACCCCGCCAACCCCCAGGCGCACTACGAGACGACGGGTCCCGAGATCTGGCGGCAAACCGACGGCACCGTCGACGTCTTCGTAACCGGGGTGGGGACCGGGGGGACCATCACCGGCGCCGGCCGTTACCTGAAGGAACAGAAGCCCGGGCTCGAAGTGGTCGGCGCCGATCCCGAGGGCTCCATCTACACCCAGGGACCCGAGGGCGAGCTGCGTCAGTACGTCGTCGAAGGGGTTGGCGAGGACTTCTACCCGGAGACGGTCGACCTCGAGGTCATCGACCGTTTCATCGAGGTGACCGACGCCGAGTCTCTGGCGATGACCCGTCTTCTGGCACGAAAGGAGGGGATTCTCACCGGGGGCTCGGGCGGGATGGCTGTCCACGCCGCGGTCGAGGTTGCCGCCGAGGACCCGGGTCGTTTGGTGGTGGTGATCGTGCCCGACTCAGGCAGGGGTTATCTCTCCAAGGTCTTCAACGACGCCTGGATGAGAGAGCAAGGCTTTCTCGAATAGAAAAGAAGAAGCCCCCGCACGAAGCAGGGGCTCCTTCGAGATCGGCGCAGGCATTTCGCGAACTGAGTCGCCACGGGTGGACGAAGCCCGTGGTAGCCAGAGCCGGGTGGTCCGAGTTGGAGTCGCCACCGCCCCCGTAATCCGGAGGAGCGGCGCATCAGCGGTCAGCGCCGCTCAGCGCTCGACCACCTCCAGAGTCCAAGAACTTTCATACAACTTAGGACCACCTCCTTTCTCTGGTAGCGGACAGTCTGGCACAGAACCGGAATTGGGGTAGTCGGATTCGGCGAACGAGTGGCCGCTAAAGACGGAGCTGGCCGAAGAAGGAGTCCCACCAATCGCCGAATGCTTCCATCCCCTTGGCTGCCGCATACATCAGGAGGAGGAGCAGGATCACGACCCCGACAGCGGTCCCCACCATCCGGACCCTGTAAAGCTGGCGCTCTGCGGGGTCCTCGACATAGGAATACTCGCCATGGGCCCGCTCTCCCTGCGCCGGAGTGAGACGGGTGACCACGTAATCCGGGCGGGGCTCGGTGTAACCGGGGACGGTCCGGTCACTGAGACCGAAGGGTGCCATCTCCTCGTCATCCTCGGTTGCGCCGGAGGCAGGACTGGTCGATGGCGAAGCGCTTTCTTCCTCTTCGTCGTTGATCCGCACACCCAGTCCGGCGAGCTCCTCGTAGGTGAAACTGATCCGGACCCCATCATCGGGATCCTCCGCGTCTTCCGCAGCGGGTGGCCTCAACGTCGCCAGCTCCTGCTCCACGGTGGGGCTCGTCTCGATCTCGGGGCTGTCCACTCCTGTCTTCTCGAATAGGGTTCGCTGCTCGACGCCCAGCACGGCGGCAAGCGCCATGAGGACATCGGGGTCATTTGGGGTGCTGTCGTCGCGCTCCCAGGATCGGATGGTGCTCGGCGATCTGCCGACGAGCTCTCCCAGCTTGGCCTGGCTCAGACCCAACTTCGTCCTCCGAAACCGGATGGTGCGACCGAAGCTTCTTTCAGGCATCGATCGAAAGAATGCTATTTCCCTCGGAACTAGTTCCCTAAACGACGTCACTTTCTAACCTCCCGAGCGGAGGCGTACGGACGCCTGGTGGGTCCCCCGGTCTTCAAAACCGGTGAGAGGCCG
>CAZAHX010000153.1:0-5504 GCA_964485005.1 uncultured Acidimicrobiaceae bacterium
GATGGCCAAACAACAGGAAGCCGGCGAGGACGTAGAGCACCTCTGATGCGTTGGCGGAGAGGAGATAGTGGACCACATTGCGGAGGTTGCTGAAGATCCGGCGTCCCTCGGCGACCGCCGAGACGATGGTGGCGTAGTTGTCGTCGGTGAGGACCATTGCCGAGGATTCCCGGGCTACATGGGTGCCCGATCCCATGGCCACTCCGATGTCTGCTCGATGCAGGGCGGGGGCATCGTTCACGCCATCGCCGGTCATGGCCACGGTGGCGCCCGAGCGCTTCCAAGCTTCGATGATCTTGACCTTGTCGGCCGGGTCGACACGTGCGAACACCCTGTAGTCGGCGATCATTGGTGTGAGCTCCTCGGTTGTCGTGGCGCTCAGCTGATGCCCATCCATCAGTTCGCCTCCGGCGAGCCCGATGGCCTCGGCTACCGCTTTTGCCGTGGTGGCATGGTCTCCGGTGACCATGACGGTGATCACCCCGGCCTGGGCGGCCACCCCCAGCGCCGACGGGACCTCAGGCCGGATCCTCTCGTTGAGGCCGATCAGCCCGATCAGGCAAAGTTCGTTCTCCGCGTCCGCGGGATCTTCGGGCCTTTGGCCGAGGTGTCGGGTGGCAAAGGCGAGCACCCTGAGACCGTTCGCCGCCATATCCTCGGCCTGCTGCTTCCATACGGACTGTCCTTGGCCACTCATCCTCTCCGGCCCGCACGGACCCAGACACGACTCCGACCTGGCGATGAGGGTTTCCGGTGCCCCCTTCACGTAGAGGACGAAGCCGTCGGCGCGGGCATGAAGGGTCGACATCCGCTTTCTGCGCCCGTCGAATGCGGCCTCGTCGATCCGCGGTGAGGTATCCCGAATCCGCGTGAAATCGACACCGGCGCGTTCCAGGGCTTCCAGCAGGGCGATCTCGGTCGGGTCCCCGGCGAGGCCCTCGGAGGATCGGTACGCGTCGTTGCAGAGTGCCGCGGCGGTTACTAGGGATTGGGTGTTTTCGTCGCCCGCTTTGAGGACGTCGGCACCGGATCGGCCATCCGCCAGCGTCACCCCGCCTACCTGGAGTTCGTTGGCCGTCAAGGTGCCCGTCTTGTCGGTGCAGATCACATCGACCGCACCGAGCGTCTCCACTGCAGGCAGGCGGCGAACGATCGCGTGGCGCCTGGCCATTCGTTGCAGTCCGCCGGCGAGGCTCACTGTTACCACGGCTGGCAGCCCCTCCGGTATCGCCGCCACCGCCAGGGCGACCGCGGTGAGGGCCATGGTCTCGACCGGGAAACTGCGGATCAGCCCTACCCCGAAGATCACCACCGCCGCGCCCAGGGCGACCAGACCGAGGCGACGACCCACCCGGGCTAGATCCTGTTGAAGTGGGGTGGTCGGCTGTCTGTCAGTGACGAGAGCGGCGATCCCGCCCATCTCGGTTTCAGCTCCGGTGGCCGTGACCACCGCTCGGCCATGTCCGGACACCACTGTGGTGCCGGAGAAGACCATCGATGTGCGATCTCCCAAGCCGACGGCATCGTCGACGGGCTCGGAGCTTTTAGCGACGGGGATCGACTCGCCGGTGAGAGGCGCTTCGTTCGCTACCAGTCTGATCGAGTCGGAGATCCTGGCATCGGCGGGGACCCGGCTCCCGGATTCGAGAACCAGGATGTCTCCTGGTACCACCTCGCGCGCGTCGATCGTCGACACGACTCCATCGCGCAGAACCGCAGCGGTGGGTGCCTCGAACTCTCGAAGACTCCCCAGGGCAGCGTCAGCCTTGGTTTCCTGAGCGTATCCAATGACCGCGTTCAGCGTGACGATCGCCGCGATAGCGCCAGCATCGATCCACGACTCGAGGACCAACCCGCTCACCAAAGCGGCAGCAGCGAGCATCCAAATGAGCACGTCTTTGAACTGCGAGGCGAAGCGTTTCGTTCTGGCCCAGTCGGCATCCTCGGTGATCCGGTTAGGCCCATATCGGCCAAACCGTGCGGACGCCTCGCGTGAGGAGAGCCCGTGATCCGGATCCGTAGCGAGTTCACAGACGACGTCCGCCGGCTCTCGAGCATGCCAACCCCGGCGCGTCAGGAGGTCGGAATCAGTCCACGGCATGCCCTCATGATCCGCCGATCACCGATCCTCTAGTAGGGGCAACTGCCCGGGGTGAAAGGGACCTTCGCCCCTCGTCTTCGGAGCGTCCGCTATGGCTCTATCGGCGGCATGCCCCCGGTCGAAGGTTTGTCCGCCGGGGACGTGGAGGCCATCGTCGGCTCCGTCCGGCAGCAGCAGCGCATTCACGGGCGGGTTAGGGATCCCCGCCCACCGACCCCCACACCTGTCCAAGGATCGAGGGTTTCCGTCCAGTCAAGGCCCGGGTAAGGCTCAATTTCTGCTCACCGGAAGGAACAATGTGACTCAGGCAGGGCGAATCTCGATCGAGGAAGATAGGTCGTCGGAGCGGCGAGAGGGTTCTACTGGCGACAAGTGGATGTACCTGCGGTTCGGGGCGATGATCGCCACCGCGATGGCGGTCATGTATGGCGTGACCTATCTGAACACCTTCGAGCTCGCCCATGTCCGTTGGAGCGAGCACCGCTTGTTCATGGTATTGCTGATGGGCGCCGCGATGGCGGTGGTCATGCTCGCGTTCATGCTCGGCATGTTCAGGAACTGGAAGGCCAACGTCGCCATCCTCTTCGGTGCCGTGGCGCTCTTCGCAGCGGGGCTGTTTCTCGCGCGAAGCGAGACGACTGTGCAGGACCATTCGTATATGAGCGCCATGATTCCCCATCACTCCATAGCGATTCTCACCAGCGAGCGATCGGAAATCGCCGATGTCCGGGTGTGTGAGCTGGCAGTCGGGATCATCGAGGCTCAGCGGCGTGAGATTGATGAGATGGATTGGCTCATTGAAGACGTCCGTCGCAACGGCATCGCAGCGACCGCTGCCGAAGCCGAGGCACGCCCGATCCCCGAGTTCGTTGGCACCAGCCAGCGCACATGTGACTCTGGCTGATGAACCTGCCATGGGCAGGATGGTCTGAACCTGAGTCCAATCCACCCGCACAGGACTACCTGCTGCCGCCCCCGTATGCGGGGGGCATCGGCGGCTACGGAGCTGCCCCGTGGTCGTTGGGCTTCTAACCGCCCCCCGCGATGGTGATCACCTGGCGAAGATGAAGCACCAGGGTGAGCAACAGCCCGATGGCCAGCGGAATGCTGGCCGAGACCGCGGTCGGCCAACCCCCTACCGCTGTGTGAGACCCTGCACGCTTCGTCGCGGATGGGCATCGGCTCGGCCATGGCAATGCGCATCTATGGGCACGTCGTCGACTCAGTGATGCTCGGCTGATCTGTAGGGGTGCTGAGCATCGCGTCGTCAACCGGACTGGCCGGAGGCAGTCAGGGAGCCCGAACGACGATCGCACCGATCATCCCCGCTTGGGCGTGTCCGGGCACGGTGCACAGCATCTGATACTCGCCTGTTTGAGTGACCGTGAGTGCTGTGCTCGTGGTCTCCGCGGATTGGGCGACGAGGTGCACGTCGAGTTCGGGGATGGAGAGGTCATGCACCAACCTGCCGTGGTTGACCAGGGTCAGGTTGACGGTCTCCCCGACCTCGATGACCAGCCCGTCGGGTTGGAAGGCAAACTCCGTCGCCTCCACCTCGATGGTGGGGGCGCCGGCTATCGGTGGCGGCTGCTCGGTACTGGTGTGAGGGGGCTCCAACCATCCCATCATCGGCCCCATCGGCATCTCCCACAATCCCCCTGTCGGTGCCTGGAGGGACATTCCGATCAAACCCGCAGCCACCAGCACCAACCCTGCGACCAGCAGCCTTGTCTGTGTCACCGCTAGTCCTCCAGAATCGAGCGGCGTTC
This sequence comes from uncultured Acidimicrobiaceae bacterium, assembly GCA_964485005.1. GTDB lineage: Bacteria > Actinomycetota > Acidimicrobiia > Spongiisociales > ZC4RG35 > JAHWLC01. The sequence goes on from CAZAHX010000153.1 coordinate 3,871, forward strand.
CTCGAACTCCTCCCGGTCGATCTCACCCCGGGCGAACCGCTCCTCCAGTATTTGAAGGGCATTGGTCCCACCGGCACGGCTCGCTCCCTGACCCTCGCCGGAGACAGCTCGCACCGCCCAGACGACGAGGAGGACCAAACCTGCCCAGAAGAGGACCATCCAAAGCATCATCCACCATCCGCCGAACCACATCACTCATACCTCCTTGCCATTCCACTATTCAAGGGCTACTCGTGGTGATCGTTGTAGAGGCGAAAGGCCTCACCGAGGGGAGCCTCTTTCATCACCCTGATGGCGGCCCCGATTAGACGGCGAGTCCAGCCGGGCCTCACTGTCACCCTCAGGTCCCTCGTCACGGCGCCCTCCAGAATGTGACTTTTGGCACTGGGCACTCGGACCATCCGTATGCAAGCTGGTGACAGTTCCTTCAAAGGAGGTATCTATGAGTTGGGGGCCGTTTGACCTCACTGGGAAGGTGGCCATCGTGACCGGTGGCGCCATGGGTATCGGCTTCGGGATCGTCAAGCGATTCGTCGAGGCCGGAGCCGATGTGGTGGTGGCTGACTTGGACGGCGACCTGGCCTATCGCAAGACAGCCGAGCTGGAAGGCCCCGGTAAGACGATCTCACTCGGGGTCGACGTAAGCGACGATCTCGCCGGACAGCGCATGGTCGACGAGTGTGTCGCCAGCTTCGGCAAGGTGGACATCCTGGTCAACAATGCGGGCATATACCCGATGACTCCCCTGCTGGAGATGTCTCGTGAGACCTGGCAGCGAGTGATCGATGTCAATCTCACCGGTCTCGCCTTTGTGTCGAAGGCGGTCGGGGCGCGGATGGTGGAGCAGGGCTCCGGGGGCAAGATCATCAACATCGCCTCGATCGATGCCCTGCACCCCTCGATGGTGGGTCTGGCCGCCTATGACTCCTCCAAGGGCGGTGTTCTCATGCTCACCAAGGCCTTCGCCCTGGAGATGGCCCCCCATGGGGTGAATGTCAATGCCATAGCCCCAGGTGGCATCAGCACAGAGGGCACTGCTGCGCCCCTGCAGGGCAGCGGCATGACCGAAGAGCAGATGGCGGCGATGATGGACCAGTTCATCGCCCAGATTCCCCTCGGACGGATGGGGGAGCCGGACGATATCGCCAAAGTGGCGACGTTCCTGGCTTCCCCGGCGTCTGACTACATCACCGGGGAGCTCATCGTGGTCGACGGGGGTCGGCTGCTGAGGTGAGCTCCGGGTGTTGGTCTCCAGGAGGCTCTCGGGCTTCCTGGAGACCCCACCCGTTTCCCCCAAGATCCGTCTAGGAGAAAGAAGAGACCTGCTGGCCACAAGCCGGGAGGCCCTCTCCAAGCACCGGCCGCCACGCTCTGGCGAGGGGTCGATATCCGTGGCCGCGTCGATATCCGTGGCCGCGGGGTCCCGACTTCGTCCTGATGGTGAGGACGATGGGGAGTCTTACCAGGCCAACCTGTTGAGCGCCCGTATCGAGATGGTGACCGGGCCGGGGTGAGTTTGACGTGCAGTGACTTGAGTCCCGACCGAGGAGGGTCCTAAGGCCCTACGTTCCGTAAATGATCAGTTGTTGACTCAACAACTGATGAACATCAGTTTCAGCCGTCGCACCGATTTG
>CAZAHX010000154.1:0-5433 GCA_964485005.1 uncultured Acidimicrobiaceae bacterium
CCACCCCGGCAGCTTATTGATAGCCGCCGTGATAGAGAACTTCTCTGAGGGCAGATAGGTCATCATCACCAAACTGCCGATTGGGGCGCGGCATGGGTAGCGTTACCGGCTCGATCGTCGGCTCGCTGACGATCAGCCCGACCGGACGGAGCCAGTTTTGTTCGCCCCCATCCTCGCCTCGCGGAAGGTGCCCGACGCGGCGGGCCGCGACTCCTCGTCATTGGGCTCGCGATGGACCTGGCCCCGTGAGACCCCGTTCGGGCTGATCCGGCTGTTCCTGGTGGTGGCCCTGGGGTATGCAGCCGGGTCGCAAGTAGCCATGGTGGTCATCGAGCGTTCCGGTCTGCAGAGTGTGTTCTTCATCCCCGCCGGGATAACCATTGCCTTCCTGCTCCGTCTCGACAAGTCCCACTGGTGGATCGTCATCGTGGCCGCCGGTCTCACCGAGGCGGCCATGGACCTCGTCTCCGGCTTCACGTGGGAGGCGGCCACGGGCTTCGCTCTCGCCAACACGCTCGAGCCCCTCATGGGCGCACTCATCGTCACCCAGGCGGTCGACCGGATCGACCTCTCGAGGATTCGCCACGTTTGGGCGTTCGTGTTCGGAGCAGTGATTCTCGGACCGGCGCTCGGAGCCGGCGTCGGTGCCGCCACCGTTGGTCTCCTCGGCGATGTCGACTACCTGACCACCTTCTGGCAGTGGTGGCTGGGCGACGCCCTCGGAGTAGTCCTCATCGGCAGCGCCATTCTCGTTTGGGGATCCAGCCCCGATCGCCGCCGGCTGACCTCCCTCTGGGGCATGGGGCTGCTGGTGGTATCTGGTCTGCTCACCATCTGGGTCCACATCAACTCGCTGCCCCTGATGTTCCTCGTCCTCATCGTGATCGTGGCCGCAGGACTTCTGGTGGGGGTGAGGGGGGTGGCGATGACCGGCCTCCTCGTCGCCGCAGTCATCGCCGTCGACCTCGCCGTAGGCGTCGACACACTGGTCGTGGGTTTGTCCCCACCGATGGGACTGGTGGTCATCAAGCTGCAGCTCGCCGTGTTCGGCATTGCGGGGCTGGTGTTCGCCGCGGAGGCCTACGAACGGGAGTTGGCGACCTCGGCAGCGGTGCTCGCCACGACTCGGGCCCAGCTCGCGGAGTCCGAAGGACGAATGGAGCGGCAGATCGCCCTCCGGCTCCAAGAGGCCCTCCTCCCCGGGAGGCCGATGGTGTACCCCGAGGTGTCGGTGGCGGCTCGTTACGAAGCCGGCAGCGAAGCCCTGCTGGTCGGTGGCGACTGGTACGACGTCATTCAGCTGCCCGACAACCGGATCGGGCTCACCATCGGCGATGTCGTGGGGCACGGTGTCGAGGCCACCGCCGCCATGGGGAGACTCCGCACCGCGGTCGCCGCCCTTGCCCCCCATACCGACAGCCCGGGCGAGCTCTTGACCAATCTCGACCGTTTCGCCAACAGCACCAACGGAACCCGATTCGCCACGGCGGCCTACGCCATCCTCGAGCCGGCCACCGGCAGATTCCGCTACGCCTCGGCCGGCCATCCACCTCTGCTCGTGGTGGAAGCCGACGGGTCCACCAGATGGCTGATGGAGGGCCGATCCTCGCCAATTCTCAATCAGGGTGTTTCAGACCGCCCCGAGGCATCCACGATCCTGAGCCCGGAGTCCCTGCTGGTCGGATACACGGACGGTCTGATAGAGCGACGCGGGGAGAGCCTCGATCGCGGGCTCGAGCGACTGGAGCGGATCATGCAAAGGATCCGGGAGCGGAGCGAGGAGGACATCTGCAACCTCGTCTTCCGGGAAATGGGTGTCGAAACGCAGCGAGCCGACGACGTCGTGGTCGTCGTGTTGCGCTACGAGCCCTCGTCCGTTCCGGCGGTCCGGGGCGCCTGACCCACGAACTCGGGGGAGAGCACCTCGGTCAGACCACTGATCTCGAAGAGTCGTCGCAGCTTCTCGGGAAGAAGGAGCCGCATCTCCGCCCCGTCCTCCGTCAGTCGCTTGTGCGCGGTCACCAAGAGGCTCAGCCCCACCGAGTCCATGAAACCCACATTGGTCAGATCGACGGTGACGCTCTCCGCGTCCGCATTCCTCGCATTCATTATCTCGTCTCTCAGGGCCCCCGCCGTGGCTAGATCGAGGTCTCCCTCGAACCGCACCGACCGCGATCCGTCTACTCCGTTGGCCGACATAGGCCCTCCCTTCACATCGGGCTTTGGCTGGGACGTCTCCTCTTCTTCCCACTCCGACCAGCTCCGTGGGGGCAAGTCCTTCTCGATCTGCCTGATGAATTCGCCGAGGAACCACCTGCGGAACGAGACCAGGTCCGGTGGAGTACTGAGAGACAGCAGATCCTCACCCTCCTGGCAAAAGGCGTCGACCTTGTCGAGCATCTGCAACAGCCGGGCGGAGGCATCGGCGACTGCCGTAGGCACCTCGAAGACCAAGGTCACTTCCTCATCACCACGCTCCGCGGCGGCGTACATGTCCTCCCAGGTGGGATCGCCAACCCCGCCGAAGCGGTCGTCGAACTCCGCAATCAGATCAGCGAGCTGGTGGGGCACGGAGTTCTTGGGGAGATCGACCATGATGATCGCGAACTCCCGCTTGATCGCGTCCTGGTGGGCCGATGCCCGCTGCCAAACCCGTACGGGTACCTGGGGCAAGCGCACTTTCACGAACTCCCCGCTCATGACACCGCCAGCTCCCGCCCTATCTCAAACCAGACCGTCTTCCCTCCGGAGTGCCTGGAAACTCCCCACCGATCGGCCAGGCCGGCCACGATGTGAAGCCCCCGCCCGGTCACATCCGTGATGTCGTAGGGACGCGGCGCTGGAACATCACTGCTCTCGTCGCTGACGTCGACCCTGATGGCGTGCGCGCCGTTGCTCACCTTCACCTTGAACGGGGTGCGGGCGTGGAGGATGGCATTGGTCACCAGCTCGGAGACCACCGCGGCCAGACGCATGTTCAGGTCCTCGTCCTCACTCGACGCGCTGTCGAGCACAAACTGTCGGGCCTCCCGAGCAGATTGAGGGTCCGGCGCAAATCGGCGTTCCAGATCCTGGGGCCCGCGCGGGGCACCCGGTGTCCTCGTTCCTCGTGTCACTGGCAGTGACATGGTAAGCCCAAGCGGGATCCTTTCCCTTTACAATCCGTGGCCAAACCTCGCCGAGTGGCCGGGCCCGGCCTCGGACCACCAGTGGAAGACCGATGCCGAGACGGGATTAGCGTGCCAGGGATGTCCCCGATAAGCCCGACCCGAGCCCAGGCTGCGGCACTGGAGGCGAGCACCCGTCATCGCGCCCATCGGGGGTGGGAGGTGCTCGAAGACTTCGCAAGTCTCCTCAGCCTTCCCAACGTCACCGGATCCCTAGACGACCTGCGGGTCAATGCCGCCGAGCTGAAGGACCGCTTCGAGAAGAGGGGTGCTTCGATGGAGGTGGTCGAGCTCCCCGGCGCCACACCGATCGTGACGGGGACGCTGCATACCGAATCTCCTCGCGCCACTCTCGGGATCTACGTCCATTACGACGGTCAACCGGTGGAAATGGACACCTGGACCTCGCCGCCCTTCTCCCCCACCCTGGTCTCGGGGTCGTGGCACGAAGGCGGCGAGAAGATCCCCTTCCCCGCTTCGGACGACGAGATCGATCCCGAATGGCGGATCTATGCCCGGGGAGCGTCCGACGACAAGACGCCTTTCGCCGCCCTCGGCGCCGCCCTCGACGCGCTGACCGAAGCCGGGGCAGACCGCCTCGTCGACCTGGTCTTCCTCTTCGAAGGCGAGGAAGAGTCGGGGAGCCCTCATCTCGGCGACTACATGGAGCAGCTCGCTCCCCGGCTGGCCGCAGACGCCTGGCTGCTCTGCGACGGCCCGGTGCACCAGACCCGGGCCCCGCAGGTGGCCTTTGGCGCCCGCGGCTACTGCGGGTTCGATCTCACCTTCTACGGTCCCGAGCGGGAGCTGCACTCCGGTCATTACGGCAACTGGGTGCCCAACCCGGCTCAAGAGCTCGCCGAGTTCCTCGCCGGCTGCAAGGACGACTCCGGGATGGTCACCATCGACGGCTTCTACGACGACACCCGCCCCATCACCGACGGAGAAAGGGCGGCGATCCGGGCCCTGCCCCCTGTGGAGCAACATCTTCAGGACCAGCTCGGCTTTGCCGGACCGGAGGTGGACGGTGCCCGCTACGCCGAGCGACTCATGTTGCCCAGCTTCAACGTTCGGGGGCTGCGGGCGGCCGCGGTTGGAGACGAGGCGCGCAATGTGATCCCTGCTCGAGCGACCGCGTCGGTGGACATCAGGTTGGCTGCGGGTGACGACCCCGAGCGGATGCTCGACCGGGTCGAGGCCCGTCTCGCCTCGATGGGCTACCGGGTCCTCGACCGGGATCCGACCCCTGAAGAGCGACGTAAGCACCGTCGTCTCGCCAGATTGACCCCGACCCCCGGGTACCGGGCCTCGCGCATACCGATGGACTCGCCATTGGCCGCCAGCCTTCTCGACGTGTGCCGGGTGGCGAGCGGCGAGGAGGTAGTGGCCCTACCCACCTTTGGTGGCTCGATCCCGCTCTACCGGTTCGAGGACATCCTCGGGTCGCCGGTGGCCATCCTTCCCATCGCCAACCACGACAACAACCAGCACGCCCCCGACGAGAACATCAGGATCGCCAACCTCTGGTACGGGATCGACCTGTGGGCCACGCTGCTCAGCACCGACCTCTCTGCGATCAAGGACGTGAGTTAGCCGAAAAGGACCCCGGCGAGCCGGGCATGGGCTGCCCCGGCATCGTCACCCAGGGCCTGAATGGCGACGTGATCGGCGCCGGCTTGAAAATGTGCCCTCAGTCCGGCGGACACCTCCTCGGGAATCCCGGCGAGGACGAGAGCTTGGACCAGCCGGTCGCTGCCATCACCGGCGAGGTCTTCCTCGTCCCATCCCTCCCGACGCAGATTGCGGCGGTAGTTGTCCAGTCTGAGGTAGCGCTTCACCGTCTCCCGGCCCGTTGCCAAGGCGTGATCGGGCTCGACTCCCACCATGACCTTGTGCTCGGGGGCCAGCAAAGGCCCGTCGCTCATCACCTTTCTGGCTATCTCCGTGTGCCTCGGCGTGGTCAGGTAGGGATGGGCGCCGGCGGTGCGTTCCGCCGCGATCCTCAGGACCTTGGGACCCAGGGCGGCCAGCACGATCTCGTCGGAAGCCACCCCCACCGCCTCGAGCCGGTCGAGGTAATGGTTGATCTTGTCCAGAGGCCGGGCGTAGTTCGAGGTCGCCTCGGGATGACCCACCCCTACCCCGAGGAGGAAACGGCCCGGGTGCTTGTCGACGACGCGGAGCTGTGACTCGCCAACCTCGACGGGATCCTCCCGCCACATGTTGACGATCCCCGTCACCACCGGGACCCGCTCGGTGGCATCGA
>CAZAHX010000155.1:0-5409 GCA_964485005.1 uncultured Acidimicrobiaceae bacterium
TGATCTGGTCGCGGAGCCTGGCGGCGTACTCGAACCGGAGCTCTTTGGCTGCCTCCGGGCAGCACAAAGGGCAACGACTAGGGCATCTCCGCCTCCGTCAGGCTCAGTTCCACGACCGTGTCTCTCGGATGGACTTCCTCGACAGGAACTAGAAAGCTCCGATATGCGCTTCCTTTCGAATCGGTGACGCCCACACAGCTCAGCACAAATGCGAGTGCGTCCACAGTGAGCCCGGGGACGGGAGGATCGCATCCCCTAATGGCGAGAAGGGTGCGCATCCTCTCCTCGATCTGCTCATTGCTCCAATGAGCCACTGGAGTGACCAGCTGAGCGAGAGAATCGGGGCCATGATCGCCGACGAAGACGACGATGGCGTCGGCAAAGGTGTCATCGTCCGCTACTCGCACCAATAGCTCATTGGTGCAGGCAAGTTGTTGCGTGTACGCCGAGATCCGGAGCTCCCGAGTCTGCCCTCCCCCCAGGTAGGGCGCCCAGAGATTGAGCCCCCGGGCCAAGTCCGAATTGCGGAAGGCGCAGCCCGAGTCGAGGAACATGGGCGGGTGTGGGAGCAACAGATGCCCGATGACGAGTTCGGGGACCGAGTCATTCAATTCGAGGGACAGCAATTCGGCCACCGTATTGAGGCCGCCAACGATGAAGGAGTGGCCTAGGAGCTGCTCGCTGAGCCGCGCCGCCGCCGTGCGTTGGATCATATTCCACATCGTCTCGTCCAGTACCGAGGCCGGAAAGCACCGATCGACTTGGGCTCCGCAGCGGGTCCCGCTCCACCCGCTCTCGATGTGCAGGTACTGATAGCCTCGGTCACGCAAAACCCGGACAAAGTGGTTGTCCCCACCCATCCGCCTGTACATCTCTTGGCGAAACGTGCCGTTGATCGTCGCGCCGTGAGCCACCGGGTATTCCATCTCCAGCGTCGATGCGATGCTCACATAGGTCATCGAATAGCTGGCGGAGGCATCTGGCTCAACTGAGAATTCTCGACGCTCGAGTTGGTCGTAAAAGCCGGAGTTGTCGAAGCCGAAAGAGGCCAGCGTGTTTTCACTTGCGTAGCCATCGACGAATAGGACGACCACGTCTTGCTGAACCTCCGCGGCGCGCGCCGTCAGCGGCTGCCCCAGCATCGATAGCAGCGGTAAGATTGCAGCAGCGGCCATTGCGGCCCGCAGCAACGTTGGCAAGACGGAGTAGCGGCGAGCCAGCCAGACCACCACCAGGCCACAGGCGAGGGCCGACAGGGTCCCCAGGAGGAGGAAGTTCCAACCACTCGGGTCGACCAAACTGGGCGGGAGAAAGCCGAAATACGACCAGGCCACGACGGCCACCCCCGCTTCGACGCCTTCTGACTTCTCCTGTGAGCCCACCAATCGAAACAGACCCAAGAACAACACGCCCAAGAGGAAAAGACCCCCCACTGCGACTGCAATGCGCCCGAGAGACGGGCTCCGGGTGGCATTGGCTGCAAGGAACCCTGCCGGCGAGACCATCGACGCTGCCCCCAGGGTGATCAGTCCCCGCCGATCAGTCATGGGCTGGTACCGGCGCAACTTCCCCCGTCAACTCGTTGATCTCGTCTCTGAGCCTGGCGGCGTACTCGAAAATCGAGCTCTTTGGCCGCCTCGAGTGCCGACAGCTTCATCCGATCACCATCTCAGGGTCATCGATCTTCCCACCGCGATCCGGTCTTGACTGGGATTGCGACCCGAGAAGGGCAGTGGCGGTTACGCCGATCAGGATCACCGCCAACCCCACGGTATGAGTCCAGATAGGCGTCATCGGCACCAACAGCAGCACCCCAACCCCGAGCACGCCGAGCACACTCTTGTGCGGGACCTCGCGTGTCACCAGGACGAGTGGAGGGATCAGGGCAAGGAGATAATGTGGCCAGGACAGCGGCATCGCCAGCAGGGCAGCCGACAGCAACGCCAACGCGCCGACCGCATGACCGACCTTCTCGGTAACCACCAGGGTGGTAGCCATTCCCACGAGGACTGTTGCGATGACCAACACCATCGGGAAACTGACTGCCGTGCCCCTCGAGATCAACCCCGGGAGACCGGGGGTTATATCGATCCAGGCGTGAGTGGTCGATCTGAAGGCCTCAACCAACGCCGAGAACGACACGTTGGGGAGGAGAAGGGGTGCGAGATTCATCACCGCCATCAACCCGACCGACGCAGCCAGCGCTCGATAGCGCCGTCTCACGGCCAACAGCACCACAAGTACCCCCGGAAAGGCCTTGAGACTGGCCGCGATTGCTACGGCGACGCCGCCACGAACCGAGTCTCTCTTCAAGTTGCCTATCAGCACCGCAGCTACACAAAACATCACGATGGGGCTGTGGGTGACGAAAAGAGAGGACCATCTCGCTGGACCTGAGACGAGGGCGAAAGCTGCGCCCAAGAAAATGACCATCGGTGGCACTGCCGCGGCCTTCCAGAGGAGCGCGAAAGTGGCGACGGTCGCCACCCACCCCACGACCAGAATGACCACCCTCGCCTGCTCCGCGGAGAGCCAGGACAGCGGATACAGCACGAGTAGCGCGCCCGGTGTCCGAGGATGCTTCACCACTCGGTCCGTTGCCCCGATACCCTCCCAAAACGGGATTTCAAAGGTCTGAGCAAGATCCCGAAGATCGGTGTAAGGGTCCAGGCCTCCAGCGAGTGCCGACACCACCAGCCAATCCGCCGTGGAGTCCACCCGGTCGACGGGGCCTACTCCACGATCGAGCACCGAGTATGACCCCAAGAGCGCCGACATGAGTAAGAGGAGCCCTAGCCCCGTCGGGGTCAACCTCGAAGGCCTCAGCAGCCAGCGAATGGGTCCAGGTTCGCCCTCGAGCCAGGTCGTGATCCGACTCCAACGCGTGACGCCCAAGGCGTGTTGTTTAATCAAGTCGCCGTCACTTCCTTCGGAAGCCCGACCAGGGTCACGGCTTCTCGCCAACTCTCTCTCGTATCGGCCAGAGTCGAACGAACCTGGATTAGTTCCGCATGCCGGACGTGATCAGCCCGCCTCGGCCACCTCGCGCAGCTCACGCTTCAACTCGTTGATCTCGTCTCGGAGCCTGGCTGCATACTCGAAGCGGAGCTCCTTGGCCGCCTCGTGCATCTCCTCTTCGAGACCCATGACCAGACGGGCCAGGTCTTCGCCTTCCAGGTCGATGGGGGCTCTGCGCTCGATCTCCCGGCGTCGTCGGTCGGCGGCCGGCGCCGCCTCGGTCTGCACCAGCTCCAGGATGTCGGAGACCCGCTTACGCACCGTCTGCGGGTCGATGCCATGCTCCTCGTTCCAATTCCGCTGCCGCCGGCGACGGCGGTTGGTCTCGTTGATGGCCCGTTTCATCGAGTCGGTCACGTTGTCGGCGTACATAACGACCTGGCCGTCCACGTTTCGGGCCGCCCTTCCGATGATCTGGATGAGCGAGGTCTCCGATCGGAGGAAGCCCTCTTTGTCCGCGTCGAGGATCGCTACCAAGGAGACCTCGGGAAGGTCGAGCCCTTCCCGAAGGAGGTTGATCCCCACCAGGACATCGAAGTCCCCCAGCCTCAGCTCGCGCATGATCTGAACGCGCTCCAGGGTGTCGATCTCCGAATGCATGTATCGGGCGCGGACCCCCATCTCCAGGAGGTAGTCGGTGAGGTCCTCGGCCATCTTCTTGGTGAGCGTGGTCACCAAGACCCTCTGCTCCCGAAGAGCCCTGCGGCGAATCTCTTCGAGAAGATCGTCGATCTGGCCCCTGGTCGGACGCACCATCACCTCCGGGTCGACCAGTCCGGTGGGGCGGATGATCTGCTCCACCAACTGTGTCGAGTGGCCGATCTCGAAGTCGGAGGGAGTGGCGGAGAGGAAGATCACCTGGCTGGCCCTCTCCAGCCATTCGTCGAAGCGGAGCGGCCGGTTGTCCGCCGCAGAGGGCAACCGGAAACCATGCTCGATCAGGACCTCCTTCCGCGACCGGTCCCCTTCGTATTGACCCCCGATCTGGGGGATGGTGACGTGGGACTCGTCGATGATCGTCAGGTAGTCGTCGGGGAAGTAGTCGAGAAGCGTGTAGGGCGCCTCCCCCGGGCTGCGCCCGTCGAGATGCATCGAGTAGTTCTCGATACCGGAGCAAAAACCCACCTCCCTCATCATCTCGAGGTCGTAGTTGGTCCTCATCCGGAGACGTTGGGCCTCGAGCAGCTTTCCCTTCCGTTCCAGGAAGGCGAGACGCTCTTCCAACTCGGCCTCGATGCCCTCGATCGCCCGCAATAGGCGACGTCTCTCCGTTACGTAATGGGTGGCGGGGAACACGAACACCTCGTTGAGCTCGTCGACCACCTCCCCGGTCACCGGATTGAGCCTGAGGATCCGCTCCACATCGTCTCCCCAGAACTCCACCCTGACGATGGTCTCGTCGTAGGAGGGGAACATCTCCAGGGTGTCGCCCCTCACCCTGAACCTCCCCCGGGTGAGGCTGACCTCGTTCCGCTCGTACTGGATGTCGACGAGACGCTTGATGGCGTCGGCCATCGGATACTCGACGCCGCGAACGAGACGGAGCAGTTGTCCCTCGTATTGCTCCGGTGAACCCAGCCCGTATATCGCCGACACGGAGGCCACGATGACGATGTCGTCCCGCACCAGGAGCCCGGCCGTCGCCGAGTGCCTCAGCCGGTCGATCTCATCGTTGATGGTGGCGTCCTTCTCGATGTAGGTGTCGGTTTGGGGTATGTAGGCCTCGGGCTGGTAGTAGTCGTAGTAGGAGACGAAGTACTCCACCCGGTTGTGCGGGAAGAACTGGCGAAACTCGTTGGCCAGCTGGGCCGCTAACGCCTTGTTAGGGGCGAGGACCAGGGTCGGCTTCTGCACCTGCTCGATGGTCCAGGCGATGGTGGCCGACTTGCCCGAGCCCGTTATGCCGAGCAGGGTCTGGAACCTGTCTCCCCGCGTCACACCCTCGGCCAGGGCAGCTATGGCCTTGGGCTGATCACCCGCCGGGGCGAAGTCGGAGACCACCTTGAACTGGGGCACGGCGTCAGGGTACCGGGGCGCCGGGACAGGAAGACACTCCTCAGAGGTACGGCACCAAACGCTCGACGGCCGCCTCCAGCTCCTCAATGGTGCCGTGATTCGGAATCACCACGTCGGCGGTGGCCAGCCACTGTTCCCGGGTGGGCTGCGCCGCCATTCGTGCCTTCGAGTCCTCGACGGTCAATCCTCGGGCAACGGCCCGGTCCAGACGGGCCTGGTCCTCGGCATCTACCACGATTCGGCCCCAACCCTCCCCGAACCGATGGTGGAGGATTGGCGCCTCGACCACCACCACTCCGTCAAAATCCTCCACACGGCGGGTGATCGTGCCGAAGATATGAGGGTGAGTGATCGACTCCAGCCTCTTCAGCTCGG
>CAZAHX010000156.1:0-5402 GCA_964485005.1 uncultured Acidimicrobiaceae bacterium
GCGATCGCGAGACGACCCTAGGCTCGCCGATCGGACCACTTTCTGTCTTCGTTTTGGCATCGGAGCCCCAATGACCCCACCTGAGAGCGCCGTCACCCGCATGTCCAACGATCCCTGGGTGCTCGAGTATCAGAGCTATGTCCCCGAGGACGAACCGCTGCGAGAGGCGCTGTGCACCCTGGGAAACGGGAGATTCGCCAGCCGCGGCGCTACGCCCGAGAACTCCACGGTGGACGACCTCCACTATCCCGGGACCTACGTCGCCGGGGTGTACAACAGATTGAGCGATGAGAAGGCGGGCCGGGTGATCACCAACGAGAGTCTGGTGAACCTGCCCAACTGGCTGCTGCTCACCTTCCGCGTCGACGGCGGTCCGTGGTTCTCGATCGACGACGCCGACATCCTCGAATTCCGCCAGGCTCTCGAGATCGACCGGGGCATCCTGGTCCGCCAGGTCAGGTTTTCGGATGCAGACGGGAGGGAGACGACGTTGACCCAGCGTCGTCTGGTCTCCATGGCCCGCAGAGCGGCCGCCGCATTGGAGACCAACATCCGGCCGGAGAATTGGAGCGGGCGGCTGACCGTCCGCTCTTCCATCGACGGCTCGGTCGAGAACCGAAACGTAGCGAGATACCGGGAGCTCTCCAGCAAGCATCTCGAGGTGCTGGCGACCAAGAGAGAGGACGGGAATCTGTTCCTACGCGCCCGAACGACCCAATCCCGGGTGGAGACGGTCACCGCCGTCCGGCACCGGATATGGCTCGACGGCGACCGAGTCGAGAGACCGCTCATCGAGACCGTCTCTGGTGACGATTTGGTCGGCGAGGACCTGGTGCTGAAGGTCGAGCAGGGCTCCGAGCTGCGGGTTGAGAAGGTCATGGCCGCGTTCACCTCTCGGGACACCGCCATCACCGAGCCGCTCGAGGCGTGCCGGGTCGAGATCCACGAGCTACCCGACTTCCTCGGCCTGGAGGAGGAGCATGTGAGAGCGTGGTCCGGGCTCTGGCGGCGATTCGCTGCCGACATGGATGCCGACATGCGGGTGCATCAGATCACCAATCTGCACATCTTCCACCTGCTGCAGGTGGCATCGCCCCATGTCGTCGATATGGACGTCGGCATACCGGCGCGTGGTCTCCACGGCGAGGCCTACCGCGGCCACATCTTCTGGGACGAGCTGTTCATCTTCCCCGTCCTCTACTCCCGGGCCCCCGAGGTCGCCAAGTCACTGCTTCGCTATCGGTATCGCAGGCTCCCCGCCGCTTGCCGTGCCGCCGCCGACGCCGGTTATCGAGGGGCGATGTTCCCCTGGCAATCGGGGAGCGACGGCAGCGAGGAGACCCAGGAGATGCATCTCAACCCCAGATCCGGGCGCTGGCACCCAGACCAGAGCCACCGGCAGCGCCACATCAACATCGCCATCGCCTACAACGTGATCCAGTATCACCGGTTCACCGAGGACATCGACTTCCTCGCCTCCTTCGGAGCCGAGCTCCTCATCGAGATCGCCCGATTCTGGGCGAGCATCGCCACCTATGACCGCATCGCCGACCGCTACGAGATCACGGGGGTGATGGGCCCCGACGAGTTCCACGACGGGGATCCCAACTGGGATGGTCCCGGGCTACGCAACAACGCTTACACAAATGTGATGACCTCGTGGCTGCTCCATCAGGTCGCCGGCCTCCTCGAGTCGATACCAGATCGACAGCGAGCCGGCCTGTGGGAGACGCTCGATGTTGGCGAGCACGAGCTGGAGCACTGGGACGAGATCAGCCGCAAGCTGAAGGTGCCGTTCCACGACGAGGAGATCATCAGCCAGTTCGAGGGTTACGAGGCGCTGGAAGAGTTCGACTGGTTGGGATATCGCGATCGCTACGGGGACATCCAGAGACTCGATCGCATCCTCGAGGCCGAGGGCGACACGGTCAATCGCTACAAGGCCTCGAAGCAGGCCGACGTCCTCATGCTCTTCTTTCTGCTCTCCTACGAGGAGTTGGTGGAGGTGTTCGGCCGTCTCGGCGTGGCCTTTGATGAGGCCACCCTTACCAGGAACGTCGACTACTACCTGGAGCGGACCTCGCACGGCTCGACACTCTCCCGGCTGGTCCACTCCTGGGTCCTGGCCCGGGGCGACCGACCCCGGTCGATGAGCCTATTCCGTCAGGCGCTCGAATCCGATGTCGGCGACATCCAGGACGGGACCACTCCCGAGGGAATCCACCTGGGGGCGATGGCCGGCACCGTCGATCTCCTCCAACGGGGCTATTCGGGCATGGAGGCCGGCGCCGGCGGTGTCCTCCGATTCAAACCAAGTCTTCCACCGGAGATCTCCCGTCTCCGGTTCAGCATCTACTACCACCATCGCTGGCTGGACATCTCGCTGAGTGGCGACGACATCACCGTGACCTCGGCGCCGACCACCAGGCCCCCAATCCAAGTGGAGTGCCGGGGAGAGCAGGTAAGTCTGGCCTCCGGGGAGACCAGGTCCTTTCACCGCGACGACGTCTGATCAGCTACTAAGGCGCTCGGCCAGCTTGGAGAGGAACTCGATGGTCTCGTCCGGGTTGCTCAGGCTGAAGCCGGCCCAGGTCTGGGCTCCCCGGGCGTCGCCGACGAGAACACCCACCCCGAGCCTGCGACGCACCTCGGCGAACGCATCCTCGTCGGTGTCGTCGTCCCCGACATACATCGGCACCGGATCACCGGGAAGCAGGTCGAGGAGATGGGCCAGAGCCGCTCCCTTGTCCCAGTCGAGGGCGGGTCGAAGTTCGAAGATCTCCTTCCCCTCCCGCACCACAAGTCCGGCATGCTCCGATGCCACGGTCGCGGCGAGCTCCTTCGCCTCGCGTCTCACCTCATCGGAGCCGGCACGGCGAGTGTGCACCGCGATCGCGTAAGGCTTGCGCTCAATCATCACCCCCGATAGTTCCACAGCCTCGGAGCGGAGCTTCCCTTCCGCCTCATCCAGATCGGGGACCACCGAGGCCACCCGCTCCTGGTCGAAGCGCTCCCCGTCGGGACGCTCGATCTCGAAGCCGTGGCTCCCCGAATAGGTGATGCCCTCCACCCCGACATGGGTCTTGACGTCGTCGAGGCCGCGGCCGCTGATCACGGCGAGAGGAGCCAGTTCGGCGAGACGGCGCAGCACCGCCCGCTCTCGGTCCGCGATGTTGGCGGCCTCCGGATCGTCGACGATGGGAGTAAGCGTCCCGTCGTAGTCCAGGAAAATGGCCGGGTCCCTGCCGAGCATGTCGAGGATCTCGCCCAGGCTGTCCACGGCGGGTCGGGGGTCGGTGATGAGCCGAGCCCAAGCCGAGATCTCCGTGGGAAGGTCGGCCACTCCGTTCAACACGACATCGGCACCAGCCTCGACCAGAGCCGAGGAGCCGCCGGGGTCGACTCCGACGACGATGGCGAACCCACCGCGCACCCCCGCCCGGACACCGGCGCGGGCGTCCTCGACCACCGCGGCTCTGGCCGGGGATACGCCGAGTTGTCGGGCGCCTTCCATGAACATCCCCGGGTCGGGCTTGCCGGGGATGTCGAGATCGTCGATGTCGCCACCACCGAGAAGCACACGCACGTGTCTCCTCATCTCGTCGGGGAGGACCCGAGGCGCGTTGCGACTGGAAGAGACCACCGCCACCGGGACTCCCGCCCCCGAGAACGCCTCGAGCAGGCCGGCGGCCCCGGGGAGCATCTCCACTCCCTCCTGGTCCAACAACTCGTTGAAAATCTGGTTCTTCAGGTTTCCGATCGCCGCCTGCGTCTCAAAGCCGGGATCGTCGGCTGGATCCCCGGTGGGGACCTGGATGTCCCTGGAACGGAGAAAGGCTGCCACGCCCTGGTAACGAGGCCTGCCGTCGACGTGGGCTCGGTAGTCGTCGTCGTCGAAGACGTCGTCGATCCCGCGGTCGCCGAAGAAGGCGTCGAAGACGAGCTTCCAGGCTCGGGCGTGGAGTCGAGCGGTGTCGACCAGCACCCCGTCGAGGTCGAACACCGCCGCCTCTGGCTCCCTCAGCGCCATGGGGGCCCCAGGAGTGGTGCGGTGGGCATCGGCAAGGACGCTAACCGACAAACTGCGGGGGCTGATAGGTTGGATGACAACAGGCGAGCGATCGACCGATGCCGGTCTACAACAACCCATCACCGAGACGTGGATTCACCCGCTTGATGGTCGCCGTCAACGACGTCTCCCCTGTGGTGGTGGGAGTCACCGGGTCGGAGACGAGCCTCCTCGCCCTGCGCCGCGCCGCCGACGAGGCGGCGCAACGCTCTTCCCCGCTCCATGTCATCGCCGGTGGGCCGGCCGAGGCCACTCTGGGCCCGGCGGCGAGGAACGACAGGGAGTGGCATACGGTGGCTTCCATCCTGCGCATGCCGAGGGTCACCGTGTCGACGGTGGACGACACCGCCCCAGAGGCCCTGGTCCGATATTGCAATGAGGTGGCCGCGTCTCTCCTGGTGATCGGGTGCAACGAGCACGCGACTCGAGACGAGCTGGAGAATCCGGCCACCGCCCATCACCTCGTCGACGAGGCTCGGTGTGATGTGCTGGTGGTTCACCGACGAGAGTCGATCAGTCGCCGGATCTCCTGATGCACCGGGGTAGGGTTCGGCTGCCGGGTTGGTACGAGCCCGGGTCTCGCGGATTGAAGGGAGACGAGCATGGATCCGTCCAGAGAACGCTATTACAAGGCCCTCTTCCTCATCGCTGCGATCTACGACATCGTGCTCGGGATCGCCTTCACCTTCTTCCACGTGCCGGTGTTCGACATGCTGGGGCTGACACCTCCGGGCAGTGGCTACATCCCGCTGCTCGGCAGCTTCCTCTTCGTCATCGGGATCGCCTACTACCTCATCTGGCGGGGCGATCTCCATCAGAACCGGGACATGATCCTGGTGGGGACCCTGTACAAGCTGGCCTACGCGTCGGTGGCCTTTGTGTTCTGGGCTCTAGGTGATCTGCCCCATGTTCTCTTCGCCGCCGTGTTCGGGATCGCCGATCTCATCTTTTTCGTCTTGATGCTGGAGTGCTGGGTGTTCCTGGGTCGGCGGCGGGTAGAGCCCGCCACCGCCTCCTAACCCCGGCCGCCGAGGCCCATCGCACTCCCGAAGACCAAGACGAGCCCTCCTACGATCATGGCCACGTGAATCCAGATGAGGGTCCATCGCCCCGACGAGAAGGGGTGATCGAGAGAGGCGGGGACCGGGAACCAGCGGAACCAGAACCATCCCCCCAGGACACCGCCGAGGAGGATGCCCCCGGTGATGAGCACCCAGCCCGTCCGGGCCACCATGCTCTCGGGCAGGGCGGTGAGACAGAGGGTGGCCAGACCCAGCGTGACCAGGGCGGACGGGATGAACACCAGGGGGCGGATCGAGGGGCGGCGGATGCT
>CAZAHX010000157.1:0-5373 GCA_964485005.1 uncultured Acidimicrobiaceae bacterium
CCGCAGGCGTCGGTGGCGGTGTAGACGCCCAGACTCGCGGCTGAGTCGGGGTTGGTGATCGCCTGCTCGACGGCGGCCCGTATCCGCTCGATGTCAGGGACGGAGTACCCGGACTTGGTGCGGCCCCTGCTCCAATCTGGATCGAAACCGATTACCCGGATGTCGGCGTCGGAAACTCGGGGGAGGAGTCGGATGAGATCCGGGACCACCTCGAGGGGAAGATCGGTGGTCATATGGCTCGTGATCGTCTCGGTGAGATCCGGGATGCGGGCGAGGAGTGCCAGCGGGTCGGCCTCCTCCACCATGGCGGAAAGGATGCAACGCTGGCGGGCCATGCGGGCATAGTCGGACGATCCCAGGCGGGAGCGGGCGTAGGCCAGGGCCTGTCCTCCGTCCAGGGTCTGAGGCCCGGTGGAGATGCGGATCATCTCGTAGTCTCCGGTGTCCGGATCGTAGAGAGGGCCGTGGATCGTCTGGGGAACATCGAGGGTCACCCCGCCGAATGCGTCCACCACCTCGGCGAACCCGGTCAGGTCGACCAAAATGAAGTAGTCGATGTCGATACCGGTGATGTGCTCGGCCACGTCCTGGATGGCCGAGGCGCCAGGATCAATCCCCTCGAAGACATCGGGGTGCCTCCGGCCCCATCCGTAAACCTCGTTGAGGATTCTCCCCGGGAACGGGGTGCCATCAGAGAAGGTGAAGCCGCCGTAATTGCGGGGCAGACCGAAGAGAGCGGCGTCACCTGTGACCGGATCGAGCGACGCCACCATGATGGTGTCGGTGCGCAGGCCCCGCCGGCCCGGTCCGGCATCCCCACCCAAGAGCAGCAGATTGAGCCGCTCACCCTGGAAGGGAAGGGTCGTGGTGGTTGGAATAAACATCGTGGTGGTCGTCGACGGAGGGAGCGTGGTCGTCGTGGTGGGTGGTCGGGTGGTGGTGGTCGTGGGCACAGTGGTTGTCGTCGTTGTCGCGGGCGGAACGATGATGCCGACGGGGGTAACTGGCCCGGGGTCGTCGGGAGGAATCGAGGTTGCGAAGACCTCGAGGAGCATTTCTCGGGTATCGGATCCCACCCATGCCAGCGCGACATGTGGGCTGAGCACGAGCACCGCCAGTACCAGGGCTCCCAACCAGTGTCTCCCACCCCGCGCCCACCAGGCGTGCCCGGTGGAAGCAAGACGGCCGGCGGCCATGAGTGCATTCGCCGCCAGGACGACCAGCAGCACATCCGGGTCGACGAGCCGGGCTGCCACCTCGACCATGCCCAGCGAGGTGACCACTATCACCATGGCCACCGTCGATGCGAAGGTGACGAGGATCAGCGTCCATCCGATCATGCGCCTCCGGGCGGCCAGATGACCCCAGCCGGGAAGAAGCAGGGAGCGCAGCCCCGCTCCCAAAGGTGTCGGTGACGATCTCTGGGCGGGAAGAGGATCCCTCATGCTCACTCAGCCCACGGGAGCGAGCTCGGTCAGCGATTTGACCGCGTCACGAGCCACCTGGCGGTCGTCGAAGGGGATGGCGGCAGTTCCGATCTGCTGAACCGTCTGGTCACCCTTGCCGGCGATGAGGACCGTGTCCTCTGCGGTGGCCATTTCGATCGCCTTGTAGATGGCGGTCAATCGATCGGGCTCGACCAACAGGGCGTCGGTACCGGCGCCCCGAAGAACTTCTCCGAAGATCTGGCTCAGGGGTTCGCTGCGGGGATTGTCGGCAGTCAGGATCCCGGAGTCGGCATACCTGGCGACCAGTGCTCCCATCTCGGGCCGCTTGGTCCGGTCCCGGTCGCCGCCACACCCGAAGACCACAATGAGACGGCCGCCGTGGCCGCCGAGGTCGTCGAGGACCTGACCCAGTGCCGACGGGGTGTGTGCGCAGTCGACCACGATGCGAAACCGTTGGCCCGCTTGGACGTCTTCCAGCCGACCCGGTGGTGCAGATGCGGTGGACAGGCCGGCGGCAATGGTCTCCTCGGGGACGCCCAAAGATGCCGCCGTGGCGGCGGCGGCCAGTGCGTTGCAGACATTGAATCGGCCGGGAATGGGGAGCCGGATGACGTGGCCCCGCCATTTGAACGAGCTTCCGGATGGCCCTCGTTGCAGATCGTCGACATCGTCCAGTGAATAGGAGACCAGGTGTGCCCTCGCTCGACGAAGCAGCCGCGCACCCCAAGCGTCGTCGCGGTTGACCACCCCGATCTCGATGCGGTCCGGCTCGAACAGCCTGGTCTTGGCGGCGAAGTAGCTCTCCATGTCGCCGTGGTAATCGAGGTGATCCCGGTCGAGGTTGGTGAACACACCAACCGCGAACCTGGTGGCGTCGACCCGGTGTTGATCCAACCCGTGGGAGGAGACCTCCATAGCCGCGGCGCGGCAGCCCTTCCTCACCATTTCGGCCAATCGTCGCTGCAAATCGGGAGGGCCCGGAGTGGTCAAAGGCCCGGACAGGGTCCCGATGACACCGGTCGGCCAGCCGTGTTGCTCGAGGATGCTCCGCACCAGATAGGTAGTCGTTGTCTTGCCGTTGGTCCCGGTGACCCCGACGAGTCGCAATCGACGCGATGGATGTCGCCAGAATGTCGCCGCGATTTGGGCCAGAGCAGGCCTCGTCCCCCGCACGACGACTTGTGGGATCGGTAGCGGCAGCATCCGTTCAACGAGCAGGGCGGCCGCGCCGAGTCGCACCGCCTCGGCGGCGTAGAGGTGCCCGTCACCGGTCTCGCCTGGTTGACAGCAGAAGAGCGCGCCGGGCTCGACGGAACGCGAATCATGGGTCACCCCGGTGACCAGAGTGTCGGTGGCCCCCGGCGTGGTCGACACCACCTCGACACCCTGCAGCAGGTCTTGGAGGCGTGCCGTATTCAACTCACCCCCTCCAATGCATCCCCGAGGACTTCGGCCACTGCCTGCGCTCCGAGAACATGTTCGTTGCCTGGGGAGACTCTCAAGAAGGGTCTTCCGTATCTGGAGTCGGCCGCGGTCAGATAGATCCGGGTGATGTCGAACCCAAAGCTCGTCCCATGGCAGATCGGCACCTTGCGCACCCGAGCCAACTGCAGGATCGACGCGATGAGTCGCCGGTAGAGACCAACTTCGTCGGCTCTCGATGTCTCGATGGCGAGGTAGCCGCCCTGAAAGTCGGTATCGCCAATTCCCGGAGTTGCTGACAGCCCCGGATAGATGACCCGGAATGGGGCACCCCGATCTGAGACCCGTCGGCTCAATGCGTCCGCGATGAGCGCGGCGTTGCGTCCGACCCTGGCGAGTCGCCGCTCCAGAAGCCGGCGTTCGGGCCAGGGGTGCTGATACACGACGACGTCGGCGATATTGGTGCCGAGATGCTCCCGGAGCAGATCCATCTCCTCGGCGTCTCGCGATGCTGCGACTATCACTCCCCCGGCGGCGCGGTCCATGCCGAGCTGGGGGTATTTGGTGAGGCTTTCGAACGAGACCAACCGAAGCGGCGACCCCGCCGGAAGGTGTCGCCACGGCTGGAAGCTCACTGAGCGTGCGGTGTTATCGATGACCAGGGTCGTCGGCTGGCCTCGTCGGTGCAGCGTCTCGATCAGCCACGCCACATCGGGTACCGCCAAGCCTGCGGAATTGCACATGGTGTCGACGAATACAGCGGATGGGTTCCCAAGGAGCGCCTCTTGCCAGGCGGCTGCTTCGGGCTCGGGTATGGGGATGATGCGGTGGGCGAGAGCACTTCGGCTGAGCAGCTCCCGGCACTCGTGGTAGGTGCCGGCTCCCATCAACACCGGGCCGGGTTCACCTCGATCCTCGATGTGGGCCAGGATCGTGGTGAAGGCAGCCATCCCCGAAGCAGTCATCAGCGCCCGAAGGGAATGCGATGCCGGGTTGTCCACCATCTCTGCCAGCCACTGGTGTTCCCAAGCCGCCTCGTCCGGATGGCGATCTCGCTTGTAGTCGTCGTGGTGGGTGCTGATCCTTCCCTGGTGACGTCCGGTGTTGGGGTGAGCACTGTCGCTTATCGAGGGCGAATGCCAGTCGGCTGCGACGAAGAGGCCTGAGGCCAGCGCCTGTCGGGCTCGCATCAGCTCGGCCAGGCCACGGATCGTCACGGTCAGGTCCTCAAGGACTTCAGCGTGCCGGGTCTGCTCGGTCAGAAGATGGAGCTCCGCGAGGGAAGCTGCATCCGCTTCGAGCAGCGATTCGATTCTCTCAGTCGCTTCCTTGCGCACCCGGTTGGGAATGCCGGGTTGGCGCAAGTCTGATCGCAGTCGATGCAACGCTACCGACCTCTGGTCGATCAGCCGGATGAGGGAGTCGCAGTCCTCGGCCAGTTCGGCGAGAGACCGGGAGCGCAGAGACGAGCTCGATGCGCCGTGGACTGCTCGGGCGCCGAGCGCCGGGATCGTCATGCCCGCACCTCATGAGTGAAGTTCCCCGGCAGATCGAAGCCGGTGCTTTGGGAGCGCGCTTCCATCGAACCTAAAGACGCTCCCTTTGGTCCATGGGTTCATGGAAAGACCAACTCGACCGCGCAGAGGTGGGGGGAAACCCTGATTCCCAGGATCCATCTCATCCGGCAAGACTGTGAGCGATGCATATCGCTCTGATCGCCATGAGCGGCATACGCGCTCACAACCCCGAGCTGACCGAGCTGGGGATGACCCTCCCCGGGTTTGTCGAGCGGGGAAACGCCATCGCCTCACTTCCCAGTCTCTCCCTGCTCACCCTGGCGGCGCTGATCCCGGAGCGTCACACCGTTTCCTATCACGAGATCCCCGATCTCGCCGAAGCCACCGATCTGCCCGATGCCGACCTCGTCGCCCTCTCCACCTTCACCGCCCAGGTGAAGGAGGCCTACGAGCTCGCCGACCGCTACCGCAGCGACGGGGTCACCACGGTTATGGGCGGTCTCCACGTCACCTCCTGCCCGGATGAGGCCCTCCAGCACTGCGATGCGGTCGTGATCGGTGAGGGCGAAGTGGTGTGGCCCCAGCTCCTCGACGATTTCGAGTCGGGAACCCTCGAGTCGGTGTACGACGCCAGGGGATGCGAGTTCGACCTGGCCGAGGCTCCGATGCCCCGCTTCGACCTGCTCGACACCGACCGCTACAACCGGATCACCGTCCAGACCAACCGGGGATGTCCCTGGCAGTGCGAGTTCTGCGCCAGCTCGATCCTCCTCACCCCCCGTTACAAGCTGAAGCCGGTGGCCAAGGTCATCGACGAGATCAGAGAGATCAAGAAGCTCTGGCCCCGGCCGTTCGTCGAGTTCGCCGACGACAACTCGTTCGTCAACAAGCGGCGCTCCCGTCAGCTCGTGGAGGCGATGGCCGAAGAGGACGTGCGCTGGTTCACCGAGACCGACATCTCGGTCGCCGACGACACCGAGCTTCTC
>CAZAHX010000158.1:0-5312 GCA_964485005.1 uncultured Acidimicrobiaceae bacterium
ATCTCCCTGTGCTCGACCGAGGTCGAGTCGATGTCCGGCGTGTCCACCAGGGCCATCCGGGCCAGGATCGGGGTGCGGGCGATGGCGACATGACAGGGCACGGCACCGAGTCTCTCGAACCGCCCGGCGTGGGCGGCGGTGGTCACCACCAGCGGGATCTTCGTCGTGGGACGGAGGGCGCCGGTCTCTGCCAGATCCAAACCGAGCAGGCTGTTGAGGATGGTGGACTTGCCCGAGCCGGTGGGCCCGGTGAGGACCACGGTCATCGGCCGACCGGGCTCCGTGAAACGGGGTACGAGATAGGAGCGAATGGTCCGGACGATCCGGTCCCTCTCCCCCACCAGATCAGGGGCGAAGAGTGAGGCGGCCCGCATGTCGAGCCCTTCCAGCCCGTCGGCGAGCTCGGTCAACTCGTGACGGGGCGGGCTGGTCACTCGCATGGCGAACATGACCCGATTCTGCCACGGGCCCCGCCCCTGTCCCGGTTACCCGGTCCAGCCGTTCTCGGGGCGCTCGAACCACACATGGACCTGGCCGGTCCCGGTCGCGTTCTCGTAATCGGAGAACATCTCCCCTTTGGCCATGCAGTCGGGGCCTCCGATGGAGCCGAGCATGATGAGATAGTGACCGAAGTCGGCCTCCGGGGCGTGCTCCATGTAGTCGTCCATGGTCTCCACGATGCGGCGGTGGTCTCCGGCTGTCATCCACTCCAGACGCTGCTCGTCGGCCGCCCTGGCCTCGGGGGTCACGATGTGCCCCGGGTCGGAGGCCTCGTGCTTGGGCAGCTCCTTGAGGGGCCAGAAGCGATGGCTCAACCCGCCCGAGGCGAGGACCACCACCCGCCGATCCAGTTGCGCCGCCGCTTCGCCGAGGGCGCGGCCCATGGTGAGGAAGTCGTCGGGCTCCCCGGTCTGCACCACCGACATGGAGACGATCTTCTCCTCCTCGCGCAGATAGTGGACGAGGTTGACCGAGGCGTAGTACACCGGGAGATAGTCGTCCTCGGATGCGTGGGTGGGGGTGCCCATCTCCTCTCCTAGCTTGGCGGCCAGCTTGGCCAGCTCCGGGTCACCGGGGTAGTCGTAGGGGATCTGGGACATCCCCCGGGGCAACTCGGAGGAGGTGAACTTGCCGGAGCGGCGGGTGTGGGCGGAAAGGATGTGCTCCACGGTCGACTCCCAATGGGAGTCGATGATGACGAGGGTGTCGGCCTCGAGACGGTCGAGCACCTCGTCGCGGAGACGGACGAGACCGGGAACCAGGCTGATCTCCTTGCCGTCGTTCAGCTCGCGTCGGATCTTCTCGTCGAACATGATGGTGGGGGCATGACTGATCAGCCCGGCACCGACAATCGAGCCCATGGGGAACCTCCAAATCGCTAGGACCGGGTAGGAACCCTACTGACGACCGCCACTACCCTTGGCCCTTCCCCCACCTGGAGGATCGATGCCGTCGGCGCGAGCCGAGATCTCCGAAGTTGCCGTGTCGCCCGATCACTTCATCGGGGGCAAACGAGTTCCCTCGAACGAGACCTTCGAGGTGCGCTCCCCCCTGGACTGGGACTGGAAGCTGGCCGACGTCGCCCGTGGCGACGCGCTCACCGCCGACGCCGCGGTGAGCGCGGCGGGCGCCGCCTTCGAGGAGTGGGCGACGCTGGGCCCGGCTCGGCGCGCCGAGTACCTCCATCGGCTCGCCGACCTGATCGACGAGAACATCGAAGAGCTCGCCATCGTGGAGTGCGTCGACATGGCGATGCTCCTGGAGAGCCTGCAGGCCCGGGTGATCCATCGCGGGGCGGAGAACTTCCGCAACTACGCCGACCTCGCCAGTGAATACCAGGGCCGTCGCTGGTCATCAAAGGGGACCGAGAACGAGGTGCAGAGGATGCCGGCGGGCCCGGCGGTGATCATCACCCCCTGGAACGCCCCCTGGCTCCTCTCCACCTGGAAGATCGCCCCGGCGTTGGCCGCGGGTAACACGGTCATCCTCAAGCCCGCCGAGTGGGCACCGCTCTCCGCATCGCTGCTCGCCGATCTCGTCGCCGAGGCCGGCTTCCCGCCGGGGGTGCTCAACGTGGTCCAGGGGATCGGCGACGAGGTGGGGGCGGCCCTGGTCGCCGATCGCAGGGTGCGTCGCATCTCCTTCACCGGGTCCCCGGAAACTGCCCGTCACATCGGGGACGCCGCCGCCGCCAACATCGTCCCCTTCACCGCCGAGCTGGGGGGCAAGGGGCCGTTCCTGGTGTTCGGGGACAGCGATCTGGATGCCGCCGCGAGGAAAGCCTCCGGCCAGTACGACGACTCCGGCCAGGTCTGCCTGGCCGGCACCCGGCTCCTCGTCGAGGAGTCGATCTCGGGCGAGTTCCTCGACCTCTTCCACCGCTACACCGACAAGCAGGTGCTCGGGGACAGCCGCAATCCCTCGACCACCATCTCCCCGATGATCCACCCCGAGCACATGCGAAGGGTGGAGGGCTTCGTGGAGCGGGCCCGGGACCACGGCGACGAGGTGATCCGGGGCGGCAAACGTTGGCGGGAGGACGGTCTTTGGTACGAGCCCACCCTGATCGCCCCGCGGTCCAACGACTCCGAGATCGTGCAGCGCGAAGTGTTCGGCCCGGTGCTCACCTATCAGACCTTCTCCACCGAGGAGGAGGCGGTGATGCTGGCCAACTCCACCCAATACGGGCTCTCCGCCATCGTCTACACCGGGTCCGAGGAGCGGGCCCACCGGGTGGGCTCAGGGATACGGGCCGGCACGGTGTGGGTCAACACCTTCCTGGTGCGGGACTTGACGGCTCCGTTCGGCGGCTGTCGCATCTCGGGCATCGGCCGGGAGGGCGGCGACTACGCCCTCGACTTCCACTCCGACCTGAAGACCCTCCAGATCAGCCAGGGGACCGTGGGCTAGCCAGAGGCTTCAAGGTTTGCCGACTATCTGGTCAACTGGCGCATAGTCGTCGGTGAGAAGAATGGCATCGCCGATGAACCGCTCCAGATCGGCGCCTTCGATGCCCGACTCGCTGCTCCCGCGCGAGCGGACCGCCGTCTCGATCCCCTGGACGTCGAGAGGGCTCGCCGACGCCACCAGCACGAAGTTCCCACCTGCCCGGCCCGAGAGATAGTTCGGTGGAGCGAACAGGGCGACATGGTCGAACACCTCGGTCAGGGTTGCCGCGGCGGAACGGGCAAAGTCGAGACGTCCATAGTCGATGACGTTCATGGTGTAGAACCCGGTGGTGGTCAAGACGTCCCGGATGTCCTCGACGAACTCTCGTGTAGTCAGGTGCCAGGGAACGGAGGCTCCACTGAAAGCGTCACCTATGACCACGTCCACCGAGTCAGCAGGCACATCTCGCAGGGATATCCGGGCGTCGTCGACAACGACCTCGATGTCCTCGGTCAGGGCCAGGTGTTGTCTCCCGATGTCGACCAGGGCCCCATCGATCTCCAAGACGATGTTGTGGCTGCCGGGCCGTGTCGCCTCCAGGTAACCGGGAAGCGTGAAACCGCCCCCACCGATGGATACGACGCGAAGAGCCCCGCCCGGGGCTTCAACCTCGATGATGTCTGCCATGAGCTGGATATACCGGAACTCGAGGTAGGTCGGATCCTCCAGGTCGACGTAGCTGTTGGGCAATCGATCCAAGAGCAGCACACGCCCCGATGGGCGCGTTTCATCCGCCTCGATGATCGCGCAGTGATAAGCGGTCTCATACTGGCACGGGCCTTCTGACAGCAAGAGCATCCCGGCGAGACCCAGCAGGGTGACCGACGCCGCCGCATGCCAGCGGCCCGCCCCAACCCAGAGGACGAGCCCAAAGACGGTCAACGAGATCCCGAGAGCAACCACGATTGGCCTGGTGGGGAAGGCCGCGATCAGGACGAAACCGGTCACAAAGGTCCCGAAAATGGCTCCGGCGGTCCCGATCGCTGAATATTCGCCCACGATCGAGCCGGTCTCGGCGAGAGACCTGAGCTGGATCTTCACGACGACGGGTGTGACCGCGGTGAGTACCGCCGCGGGGGCCAGGAAGCCGAGGGTCGCCGCCACCAAGATGGACGCCGGATCGGTCGACAGCGCCGGACCGACGACATCAACGATCAGCGGCGAAGCCAGAGCGCTCAGGCCACCGGCCACGAGTAGAGGCCCAAGCAGGCGTCTGGGATCGACACGGTCCGCGGAGCGTCCGCCCAACCACGCCCCGATTGAGATGCCGGCGAGGATGACACCGATTACCCCGGTGAACACCTCGAGACTGACTCCGAGATAGGGGGCGAGGAGCCGCACCGCCAGGATCTCGATGACCAACACAGCGGCGGACGTGAAAAAGACGAGGGCTCGGGCCAGAAGCTGGGACAAGGCAACCAAGGTTACGAGCAACCGACACCATCGATCCCCTGTGCCAGTTCTCGGCCAGCACAACGGGCTAGCTAGCTAGTCGCCCTCGTTGGTAAGGGCCGTGCGCCGTAAGGTCTCCCCCTCCTTCCAGGAGACTCCGACCCGGTGATAGAAGCCGCCGGTGATCTCGACCGGGCCGAGCAGTGCCAGCTCCTCCGTGGGTGACTCGAAGAGCTCGAGCTCGGCCTCACCCGACCAGACGTCGGCGACCTCGCCGTCGTAGCCCCTCATGGTCACCAACTCGTCCAGGGAAGGCTCGCCATCCGACTCGATCGAGGGCCAGTACCGGTTGTGCAGCATGGGATGGGCGTTGACCGAGCCCGGCGTGTCGGTCTCCTCCCTGAGAGTGACCTCGGCCCTGGCGACGAGTCGTCCCGCCACGGTCAGGGTCGCTCCGAACCGGCCTCCCGGCTCGAGCCGGGGGCCCGCCTTGCCCACCGTTATGGGGCGGGACATCCAGATCTCGCCCAGCTTCTTCGGGTATCCCTGGTGATAGCCCCGGACCAGCGCGAAGTCCTTGTCCACCCAGATGTAGGGGCTGCGGCTCCACACTTGGTCGTCCCAGCGGCAGCGGATGACGGCGAAGCATTCCTTGTACTGGCTGCGGACCGGGTCGAGGATCTCGCTGAAGTCGTCGCCACAGCTCTGCCAGTCCGCCCAGATCAGGGCGACCAGGCCCGGGTCGGTATCGAGTAGCTCGGCTCCATCGGGGAGCAGCTCGGCCACCCGATGCGGATCGGCCCGGAACTCCACGGTGAGCATCTCGCCCGAGTAGTGCCAGGGGGGTGGCGGGATCAGCGACGACCGCCCGGAAGCGGTTCTGGGGAAGAGGAAGCCCGCCATCACAGGAAGGGCAGGTACTCGCTCTTCTCCCAGTCGGTGGTCCACCGCTGGTACCGCTCCCACTCCGC
>CAZAHX010000159.1:0-5257 GCA_964485005.1 uncultured Acidimicrobiaceae bacterium
GATCCACGACGCCCTCAAGCGTCGCTGCATCTACCACTGGATCGACTACCCGACCCCGGCTTTGGAGGCGGCGATCGTCACCAGGAAGGTCCCCGGCATCGAGAGGGCGCTCGCCGAGAGTCTCGCCGAGGCCATGGAGCGACTGCGGGGCATGGAGCTCTTCAAGCCCCCCGGCGTAGCTGAGACTCTGGACTGGGCACAGTCCCTCTCTCTCCTCCAGGAGGGAGAGCTGACCCCGGCGCTCGCCGACCGGACACTCGGTGTGGTTCTCAAGTACAAGGACGACATCGACACCGTGAGGGAAACCGGCGTCGACGCACTGGTCGGATGACCGGCGGCCCGATCCGGGACCTGGCCTCCTTCGCCGGCGCCCTGCGAAACCGTGGGCTGACCGTGACCCCAGACCAGGTTTCGGACATGGCGCGAGCGATGACGCTGGTAGACGCCTCGAGCCGGGACCAGGTGCACGCCTCGCTCCAGGCGCTCGCGATCACCGACCCGGACCAACGGGCTCCCTTCGACGAGGAGTTCAACCGCTTCTTCGAAGGGCTCTTCACGCCTCGGCCCGCCGCCGAGCAACACTCGCGGCTCGCCTCGTCAACGGCGGTGAAGCCCATCCTCCAGCACCTGAGCGAGACCGCGACCGACACCGAGTCACGCGCCGGCGCCTCCGCCGTGGAGAACCTGGCGGGGCGTGACTTCGCCGACCTCGACGAAGACCAGCTGCTCGAGGCGCGGCGACTGGTCATGGCGATGATGTGGCAGCCATCCGACGTCAAGACCAGACGCTGGGTCACCGCCAGGGCTGGGTCCTACCCCGATCTTCGACGCACTCTGAGGGGAACCACTCGTCCCGAAGCCGATCTCATGCCGATATTGCGGCGCCGACGGCGCAAACGGCAGCGCCCTCTCATCATCCTCGCCGACATCTCGGGCTCCATGGAGAAGTACGCCGACCTCTTCCTGGTGTTCGCCCACGCCGCGCAGAGGCGGATCGACGACGTCGAGGTCTTCACCTTCTCCACAGAGCTGACCCGGATCACCGAAGACTTGAAGCGCCGGGACACCCGGGCCGCGCTCTCCCGCGTGTCGGCGACGGTCAAAGACTGGTCGGGAGGCACCAAGATCGGAGAGGCCCTGGAGAAGTGGAACCGGCTCTGGAGTCGGCGGCTGTCGCGAGGTGGCCCGATCGCACTGATCCTCTCCGACGGCTGGGACTGTGGCGACCCTGATCTTCTCAGCCGGGAGATGGGGCGTCTCGCTCGCACGATGCACAAGGTGATCTGGCTCAACCCGCTGGCAGCGAGACAGGACTACCGCCCCGCCACCCGCGGGATGCGAGCCGCCCTACCCCACGTGGACCATCTGCTGCCTGCGGCGAGCGTCGATGATTTGCGCGATGTGGTGCGGCTGCTCGAGTCGATGACCGGGCTGCGTGTCTAGGACGACAATCCCCGGGCTGTGATAGACATGGGTTTGAGATGAGAAACCAGCTAGCGCTGCGAAATCGTTGGGTGGACGAAGGCAAGAAAGTCGCCGTCGCCACGGTGATCAAGGTTCACGGGAGCGCCCCCCGGCCCGAGGGCTCCAAGTTCCTGGTCTCCTCCGAGGGCGAGATGGAGGGGTCGGTGAGCGGCGGGTGCGTCGAGAACGACGTGTTCCTCCATGCCCAGGAGGTGATCGAGACCGGCGAGCCCAAGATGGTGACCTACGGGATCGCCGACGAGGACGCCTTCGAGGTGGGCATGTCCTGTGGGGGGACCATCGACGTCTTCATAGAGCCCTGGTGAGCGAAGTCCTCGAAGCCATCCAGCGGATCCTCGACGCCGAGGAGTTCGGCGCGGTGGCGACGGTGGTCGAGGGGCCGGCCACCGGGTCGAAGACTGTGATCGACACCTCCGGCGACTTGGTCGCGGGATCGTTGCCGGAGGAGATTGCCGAAGACGTCGCCGAGGACGCACGCTCTCTGATGAGCAACGAGCAGCACCGAACCCTCGACTACGGGGAGCACTCGGTGTTCATCGAGACCCTTGCCCCGCCGCCGGACTTGCTCGTGTTCGGGGCGGTCCACATCGGCCAGGCCCTGTGCTCGTTCGGTTCCCAAATGGGATACCGGGTGACGGTGGTCGACTCCCGGCCCGCCTTCGCCACCGAGGAGCGTTTCCCCGACGCTCATCGGGTACTCGTGGGCTGGCCTCAGGACCTGATGGACCAGCTTCACTTCGACCGGCGCACCTGGGTGGTCGTTCTCTCACACGATCCCCGTCACGAGACTCCCCCGCTGGCCGCCGCGCTCAAGTCAGACACCCGCTATTTAGGTGCCATGGGGAGCCGCCGAACCCACGGTCTGCGTGTGGAACGCCTGGAGAAGATGGGGTTCGGCGCTGATGACATTGCCCGGATCCACTCCCCCATCGGCCTCGACATCGGTGCGGAGACGCCCCAGGAGGTGGCGGTGTCGATCCTCGCCGAGATGACGCTGGTCCGTTACGGGGCGGGGACGGGGCTCTCCCTGCGCGGCACGGAAGGCCGGGTGCACAAACAGCGCGTCGACTGAACGGTCACACCATGGCCGGGGCCGGCAAGGCGGGAAGACCCGACAGCAACGTGCATTCCTCTCTCACCGCATCGCTGATCGCCCGCATCCTCTGTGACGCCTCTGCCGGCCCCCAGTCGAAGCCGGCGAGTGCTTGCGACTCGGTGAACATCGCCGACGAGAGGCGGTCGCGAACCTTCTGAAAGTCGGTCATCGCCTGCCTTTCCTCTCCGGGAAGCCGAAGAGCGCGATCCACCGCTGTGGCGCACAGCTCCGCGTCGCGCAGGGCATCGCTGATCCCATGCGCCGAGATGGGGTCCTTGGTGTATCCGGCGTCACCCACCAGCGCCCAGCCGGGGCCGTGCGCCTGACGGATGAAGCCAGGGAGCCCGGGCGTACCTCGAAATGGGGTCACCCTGCTCCCGGCGGAGACTCGATCCAACAAGTCCACCCCCGCCTGCCGAAGGAGACGGAGGAACTCCCCCTCCGGATCGGAGCTGAAGGCAGGCATGAGCCTCCGGGGCCGGCCGGCGAACACGCAGGCAAGACCGTCGTTGGTGGGGATGATCCCGGCGTTGACCCCGGGAGTGAACTGGAACCAGAACCCCTCGAAGTCAACCCCATCGAAGTAGGCATAGTGCACCGCGTTGGTCGGATCGTGATGGCGAAGGGTCGAAGCGCCGGTGAGCTTGGCGACACGGGACCACACTCCGTCGGCTCCGATCACCATCTTCGCGGCGACCTGTGAGCGACTGTCGCCGGTCTCGATCTCGACGCCTGTGACCCTGCCGTCGTCCGCTCGGAGCAGATCGACCATTCGGGTCTCGGAGAGGAACTCGGCCCCCGAGTCGACAGCGGCGTCCAGCAGGATGCCATCGAGAACGTGGCGCCTCGGTGCGTAGAGCTCGCCGATGCCGTGCTCGAGACGGACCTCGAACCCGATCCGCTCCTCGCCGAACCCGAGGGTGATTTGCCTGATCGGGGGGGCGCCGGACTCCGGCACACGGTGCCGCAGACCCCAGCGCTCCATCTGGAGGACGCCACTTCGAAGCAGGGCGTGAGTGGAAACCGTGTCCGAAGGCATGGCCACACGGTCCACCATCAGGACCCGATGCCCCATCCGGGACAGAAGCATCGCAGTGGGCGCGCCGGCAACCCGGGCGCCCACCACGACGATGTCGTACTCGAGGCTCATGCCCCGGTGACGAGGACCTCGACCGAAGTCCCGTTGGTCAGCATGTCGTACACGGCGGAGCGGGCGATGGAACGCTCCACGACGGCTGCCAGCTCCTCCTCGGAGGCGTCACCCTCGATGGTGACCTCCATCTCGATTCCCTGATAGCCATTGCGCACCGTGGGATCGATTCCCAGCAGCCCGACCAGGTCGATGTCGCCCTTCACCGTGGACTCCACACGGCTCAGCTCGATGCCCCGCGCCGCGGCCACGTTCCCGATCCCCGCCGTAATGCACGCCGCCAGGGCGTGGAGCAGATACTCCACCGGGGTAGGCGCGTTGTCGGCAGCAACGAGCTGCTCGGGGTGGTCGGCCTCGTAGCTACGCGGCTCCTTGTGGGTCTGCTCCGTCCCCAGGCCGAAGAAGTCGTAGATCGTGCTCCGGCTGTGGGTGCCTCTGATCCACTTGTTCCTCGCCCGGAACTGGAACTTGGCTGCGGCAGGCTGTGCCTTCACCGCATCCAGCGCTCCGAATAGGGCCTCGGTATTCACTCCGTTGGTCATTTGCACTGTCCTCATCTCTTGCTCCTCTGCTGTTTCTGTGGATTGGTCGGCCGATCGACCGATTACTGGTAGATGTGTCGACTTGTTACATGCCTCCTTTCTCCGCCGGCTAGATGAGCTCGGCGATCATTCGGGCGGCGCGTGCCGCCCCGTCGGTCTCCACCGGGCGGTAGTTCACCTTCCGCCCGATCTCGTCACCGATGGCGGTGGCCAGATCGTCCACCGAAGTGTCGGCATACGCCATGTGGCGGCCGGAGCCGTACTGGTCGAGCCGATGGCGGACGTGGAAGTTCTGCTCGAAGTGGTTGCGCAGCGGGAAGTAGAGGAAGGGGCGGTTGGCCGCGGTGAGCTCCATAGTGGTGGTGAGCCCTCCCTGCACCACGGCGAGATCACACACCGACAGGTGGCGGTAGAGACGGTCCACGTAGCCATGGACCTCCAGACCGGGATGGGTGGGCAGGCTCTCGGGATCGATCCTGGGCCCGGCAACGGCGATCATGCGCAGCTCAGGCACCTCTTCCTTGGCCAGGGGATAGGCGGCGATCACCTTCTCCAAGAGGTCACGGCCCACCCCCGAGCCTCCAACGGTGACCACACACACCTTCTCGTCTTCGCCGAAGCCGACTTCCGACCTCCACGCCTCGGCTTCGTCGGGTGAAGGTGGGGTGAAACCCGTGATGTAGCCGGAGAACTCGAAGTGGTCCTCGGTCCAGTCCCTGATCTTGGGGAGGTTGGGCCCGAAGACCTCCGGGTATATGTCGTCGGAGTTGCCCACGAAGATGGCCCGGTCGCGGATGCGGGGGAAGCGGGCGATGTGCTCGATCATCTCCGCGTTGTAGTCCGCGGTGAGGTAAGCCTCCCTCTCCCCACCGTCGGGCATGGGGAGATAGCCGACGAAGTCGGTCATCCACACATGGGACCCCCGTTTGAGCTCGGGGTTCTCGTGCCAGAAGTGGTCGATGTCCCACGCCTCGTCACCGATGA
>CAZAHX010000160.1:0-5241 GCA_964485005.1 uncultured Acidimicrobiaceae bacterium
GGACTTCGTCCTCGGCGGTGAGCAGCTCGTGCTCGGAGACTTCGTCGAGATAGAGTCCCACGGTGTCCGCGGGGCTGGCTCCTCGATCTGGTCTCGCGTCTCGGGCCCTTGCGGCCTTTGCCAATTCGGTCTCCTAGGTCCCGATGGCCTCCTGTGGAAAATTACTCAGCCTGGGGGAATCTGGCAACCCGCTGGCAGGGCTTTCGTCTCCCTGGGGTAACATTCGGCCCGATCGTGTCCCGCCGCACCCAGTTTCGTTTGCTGGTGGCGTTGACAATCGTCTGGGCGGTTTGGGCGGCCTGGTCTTTGATTGGTCGCGCCACCCCTTATCAGCTACGAATCCTCGACGACCAGGGGGTTCCGGTGGCAGCTGCCGTCGTTGATGTGGGGGGTAGCCAGGTGGGGACCTCGGGCGAGGACGGCATGGTGGACATGGAATGGGGTCGATCGTCCACGGTCCTCGACATCAGTGCCCCGGGTCACGTGTCGCGGAACGTCACCATCGCCGACCGGCCCGCCGAGCTGTTCGAGGTGGTGCTCAAGGCCAGGGTGCTGAGGGGCCGGGTGCTCGACGCCGAGGGCGAACCGGTGGCCGACGCGGTGATCACCGCCGGTCGCGCCCAGGGGCTCTCCGACGAAGAGGGGCACTTCAACGTGCGTGGGGCCGAGCCGGGGGAGGTCAGCGTCGATCGCCCTGCATGGGTCCCGGCCAGCTTCGAATGGGACGGGGGAGCGGGGGAGGCCACCGTCGAGCTGGAGCCGCTCATCATTCGGGCGGTGCACATCGGCGGCGATGCCGTCCGTGATCGCTTCGACGAGTTCATCGACATGGCGAAGAGCACCGAGCTCAACGCGATCATGATCGACCTCAAGGACGAGACCGGGCTGGTCTGGTACGACACGGCCCACCCCGTCGCCGTCGAAGTCGGCGCCGACTACGGGGTGTACGACTTGCAAGCCGTGGTGGACCGGGCCCATGCCGAGGGCCTCTACGTCATCGGGCGACTCGTTGCCTTCCAGGATCCCACCGCGGCGATCAGGAAGCCGTCGATGTCGGTGATCGACACCGCCACCAACGCACCTTTCTCCCACAACGAGCAGTACTTCCTCGACCCCACCGATCCCGAAGCCCGCCAATACGCCCTCGAGCTGGCGGTGGAGGCATGCTCTACAGGTCTCGACGAGCTCCAGTTCGACTATGTCAGATTCCCGGACAGGCGTCCGGAGTCGGTGGTGTTCGACGGCGGGGTGACCCTGGACGTGCGCACCTCCACGATCATCGGTTTCCTCTCCGCAGCCGTCGAGGCCCTCCACCCCCTCGGCTGTGCGGTGGCGGCCGACGTTTTCGGCTTCACTACTGCGGCGGTGGACGACGGGGCCATCGGTCAGAACTGGGAGCAGGTGAGCTCAGTGGTCGACGTGGTGTCGCCCATGGTGTACCCCTCGCACTACGCCGCCGGCTGGTACGGCTTCGACCGACCCAACGATCACCCTGCCGAGATGGTGCGCAATGCTCTCCAGGACGGCATGGATCGTCTTCCCCGCGAGGTCGTGGTCCGGCCCTGGCTACAGGACTTCGGCTACACGCCCGATCAGGTGCGCGCCCAGATCGAATCTGCCGAAGAATTCGGTCTGGGATGGATGCTGTGGAACGCAAGGTCGCTGGTGACCACCGAGGCGCTGGGCCCGCCGGAGTGATTTCGCACTATCCCCATAGGTGAAATACCATCAGTCCGACCCCACCCGGAGCGTCATTGCCCGCGTTTGACCACGACACCCTGGCAGTTCTCTCCTCGCCGGTCCCCGCCTGGCGCAAGGACCAGATGGAGGCGGCTTACCGCGTCTTCGACGCCCTGGAAGAGCCCACCGGCGCCGAGGAGGACTGGCGGTATGTCGACTTCGACCTCCCCTTCGCCGAACTGGAGGCGGTTACCGACCCCGGAGAACCCCTGGATGAGGGTCCGTTTCTCGCGTCGATGACCAAGGAGGCCGGGCATGTCCGCATCATCGACGGACGGGTCACCGCTGCCGAGAGCGATACGGTCGGCCTCACCCGGCTGAGCGATCTCGACAGCGAGCCCGAGAGCTACTCCCGGGTTCCCACCGACCACAACAAGCTGGCCGCGGCCCATGCCGCCTTCGCCAACGACGGCATCACCGTCGAGATCGGAGCCGGCGAGGTGATGAACTCGCCGCTGGTGATCGAGGTTCAAGCGGTCACCCCCGCCACGGCCACCTTCCCTCATGTCTCGGTGGGTGTCGGCGAGAACGCCGAAGCCCAGGTGCTCGTGGTCTATCGGAGCGCGCCGGGAGCGCGTCTCCTCATGGTCCCCGAGGTCGATCTGCGGGTCGGTCCCGGGGGACGGCTCCGCTACCTGTCAGTGCAGAGCCTCGACCGCGCCGCCACCAATGTCGTCCATCAGCGGGTGACGCTCGATCGGGACGCCACCTCTCGGCTCGGAGAGGTGGGTTTGGGCGCCGATCTCGGTCGTCTCGACCTGGGTGTCTTCCTGGAGGGCAACGGAAGCTCCTCCAACCTCGTCGGCCTCTACTTCGGCGAGGGGTCACAGACCCTCGACTACCGGCTGGTGGTCAATCACATCGGCCAGAACACAAACTCGGACATCTTTCTCAAGGGCGCCGTCGAAGACGACGCCGAGAGCGTCTTCACCGGTTTGCTCCGCATCGAGAAGGACGCCGAAAAGACCTCCACCTTCGAGACCAATCGCAACCTGGTCCTCTCGGAGAACGCCAAGGCGCACTCGGTGCCCAACCTGGAGATCCTCTGCAACGACGTCATCTGCGGTCACGCGTCTTCGGTCGGCCCCCTCGAAAAGGACCACCTCTACTACCTCCAGTCGAGGGGTCTTCCCCGAGCCCGCGCCGAACGTCTTCTCATCAGGGGTTTCTTCCAGGAGGTCATCGACCGGCTTCCCATACAGGGTCTCGAGGCGCCGGTTTCAGCAGAGGTGTTCCGCCGCTTCGTCAAGGCCCAGGAGGAGGCACGGATCTCGTGAAGGTCGAAGTAACCACGCTCGACTCACTGCCTCAGGACAAGGGGGTCCGGGTGACCGTGGGTGACCGCACCATCGCCATGTTCCGCATCGGCGATCAGGTGTACGCCATCGACGACCGCTGCTCGCACGCCGAGGCGTCTCTCGCCGAGGGGGAGATCTTCGACTGTGCCGTGGAGTGCCCCCGGCACGGATCGGAGTTCGACCTCGAGACGGGTGAGCCTCACTCCCTCCCCGCCACCTCGCCGGTGCCCGTGTACCAGGTATCCGTCGAGGACGGGATCGTCTATCTGAACTTGGAGGACGAGTGACTACGGCTCTCCGAGTCGACGACCTCTCCGCGGGGATCGACGGAAAGCAGATCCTGCGCAAGCTCGACCTCGAGATCCCTTTCGGGGAGATCCACGCAGTCATGGGCCCCAACGGATCGGGGAAGTCGACGCTGTGCCATGTCCTCACCGGCAAGTCCGGTTACGAGGTGAGTGGCTCGGCGCAGCTCGCCGGGCAGGACCTGTTGTCCCTCGAGGTCGACGAGCGGTCCCGACTCGGGCTGCTGCAGAGCTTCCAGTACCCGACGGAGGTGCCCGGGGTGAGACTGCGCGAGTTCCTCCTCGAGGCCGCAGACGAGAGGGGCATCGACCCCGACGAGGCCGCGGAGAGGATCGAGCGGGAGGCTGAGCGGTTCGGGATGGAGCGATTCCTAGACCGCTCACTCAACGACGACCTCTCCGGTGGCGAGAAGAAGAAGTCGGAGATATTCCAGATTGCGGTGCTCCAACCGAAGATGGCCCTGCTCGACGAGGTCGACTCGGGCCTCGACATCGATGCGGTGCGCACCGTCGCCGAGGCCGTGGAGGAGATGCGATCACCCGACATGGGCCTGGTGATGATCACCCACTACAGCCGGATCCTCAACTACATGGAGGCTGACAAGATCCATGTCATGATCGACGGAGAGATCGTCGACAGCGGAGGAAGCGAGCTCGCCGACGAGCTCGAAGAGGGCGGCTACGCCGGGTTGCTGGAGCGTCTCGGCATCGAGCCGGAGCCCGAGGAAGGCCCGATGCGCAAACCCTCCGACTTCTTCACCGAGACCCCCTTCGACGTCTGAAAGGACGCTCTGGGTGGGGTTTCCGGCACCATCCGAAGGGGTACCAATACTGCCTGCTCCCCGAACGGGGAGCGAAGGAGGTGCGCAATGCAACCTTTGACATCTGTATCCCAGCAAGAACGGGAGTCATACGTCGACTCTTCGTCGGGTGGGGGCTGGGGCGCCCTGGTGGTCCTGGTCGTCTTCGTCGCCGCCCTGGCACTGGCCATCATGTTCTTCGGGAGTGCCGGCGGCGAGGAGGCCCCTGGCGAGCCGGTGCCCAGCGAGGCTCCTGTCGATCCCGGCTACTAGTCGATAATTAGCCCAGAACTAGGGACATCCCGCCGCTTTGCCGGCGGGATGTCCCTACGTTTGGTTACTAGAGATGGCCGAGCGATCAAGCGTTGAAGAGTGGCTTCGTGAGCTGACCCATCTCCCCACCGCGCCCGGGCTCGAAGACGCGGTGATCGGCTGGGCGCGACAGTGGGTGGCGGACCGGGAGGATCTGCAGGTGACTGCCGACTCGGGTGGGAACCTCATCATCACACAGAATCGTGAGTCTGACCACGCTCCGCTGCTGGCGGTGGCCCACATGGATCATCCCGCCTTTGTCATCACCGAGGCCCACGGATCGTCGGCCCGGTTCGAATTCAGGGGTTCGGTCACCGCTGCTTACTTCGCAGACGCCGAGGTGGCGGTGGTCTCCCGGCTCGACGGTCCGGACGGAACGGTGGTGTCCTACGACTCCGAAACCCAGACCGGGCAGATCGAGATGGTCGACGACACCGAGGCTCGGGTGGGAGACATCGCCATGTTCCGCTTCGAGGCCGCCGAACCGAGGAGGGGTCGTTTCCAAGCGCCGGCGTGTGACGACCTGGCCGGGGTTGCCGCCGCCCTTGCCGCCCTCGACCGGATGCGCAGGGAGTCGGGGCTGGGTCATTTCGGGGTGCTGCTCACCAGGGCGGAGGAGGTGGGATTGATCGGGGCGATTCACGCCGCCAGGCACGGAAGCATTCCCGAAGACGCCCGGCTCATCTCCATCGAGACCTCCCGGGAGCTTCCGGAGGCGCCGATCGGGGAGGGCCCGATCATCCGCACCGGCGACCGGGCCACGGTCTTCGATCGGGAGCTGACCAA
>CAZAHX010000161.1:0-5235 GCA_964485005.1 uncultured Acidimicrobiaceae bacterium
TGCGGGCACTGGGTGATGATCCGCCTCACTCCCATCTCCTCGAAGGTGGTGATGTTCTGCAGGGCGAGCTGCTGGAAGATCAGTTCGTTGCCGGCGCGGCGGGCGGGGTCGCCATTGCAGAGCTCCCCGGGCCCGAGGATGGCGAAGTCGATGCCGGCGCGATGGAGCAGGCGGGCGAGAGCGACCGACACGGCTGTGTTGCGGTCGTCGAAAGAGCCGGCGCACCCGACGAACCACAGATACTCGGCCTCGGTCTTCCCGTTTTCGCCCAAGACGGGCACCTCGAAATCGAGCTCAGCGGTCCACGCCGCCCTGGACTGCTGGCTCATGCCCCAGGGATTGGATTGATTCTCCATGGACACGAAGGCCCGGCCCAACTCGGAAGGGAACTCCGACTCCATCAGCGTCAGATAACGGCGCATGTCGAGGATCCGGTCGAGGATCTCGATGTCCACCGGGCAGATCTCGTCGCATGCCTTGCAGGTCGTGCAGGCGAACACCTCGTCCGGTCTGATCCTCTCGAAGAGCTCGCCCGCCCCATCGAGCAGCGCGGTGGTGGACACCGGTGGGGAGACACCGGCGCGGGCTGCCGCCACCTCCCCCGACTTGAGGATCATCTCCCGGGGATCGAGGGGCTTGCCGGTGATGGTTGCCGGGCACACCGAAGTGCATCGCCCGCAAATGGTGCAGGCATCGGTGTCGAAGATCTGCTTCCAAGTGAGCTCGGTGGCCAGAGCCACGCCCACGGTCTCGATGTCCTCGGTCTCCATCAGGTTGGGCAGGGCGCGCATCGCTCCCTTTGGGCGATCCCGGGCCGAGAGGAACATGTTGGTCGGGGAGGTGAGCATGTGGCGAAGCTTGGTGACCGGAAGGGCGACCAGGAAGGCGAAGAACGATGCGGCATGGGCGACCCAATAGATCCGATGCCACATCGACGCGGTCGACGGCTCGACGAGAAGTGACAGTGGGTACCCGACGAACGACCAGATCTCGTGCTCGGGCCGGCCGGCGAGCGAGATCCGAGCGGCCTCGGTCATCAGACCGGTGACACCGATGAGAACGAGGATGCCGAGAAGGACTGCGTCTTCGGGTTTGGTCTTGGAGCGAATGCGCCACTCGGGCACCAGATAGCGGTAGGTGATGGCCAGTCCCAGCCCGCCGAGGTAGACCAGGGAGGCGAGGTCGAGGATGGCGGAGTAGCCCAGGTAGGTCGGACCGTGGAGGAACTTGAGGCCCGAGGGGAGCAGGTGGTCGATCTCCAGAGTCACCGTGCCCAGGAAGAGGACGATGAACCCGTAATAGACCATGGAGTGCATCACCCCGGCCTTGGGATATCGCATCAGCGTCTTCATGGTCAGACCCTCTCTGAGCCGACCGAGGCGCCCCCGCCATTGTCCCGTCCTCCTGTCCGCCCGGCCTTGGGCCCAGCTGTGCGCCCGCAACGAGAAGAGGTGAAATGTGAGCCAGAGGAAGGCGGCCGTGGTGATGTAGAAGACGACGATCACCCATTCGGGAATGTTTCCGAAGACCTTGCGGCCGATTTCGAACTCGGGATGGTCGGCGAGGCTCCCCAACAACCAGAGCCCGAGAGTCCCCACCGCCAGGATGGTTCCCGTGGCCGCCAGGATCTGAGCCGCCGAAGGAAGCCGACGACCGCTCTGACCGCCTACCTGGCGCTCCTGGGTGCCCGTCATCGGTGGCGAGTGTAGGGGCGGGCCCTCGCGACGGGTTGAAGCCCCAAACAGCCCGGGCGCTCTCAGTCTCCCCGCCTCACCGCCACCCTGGAGCCCAGCCAGGTGGTGATGGGAACCGCGGCCACCAACCCGATCGAGCCGACCAGGGTCCTGGCGATCTCAACGGCGACCACCTCCGAGCTGGCGACCACCCCCAAGCCCTGGTTCGACAAGGTGAACAGGATGAGGAGAGGGAGCGAGGCTCCGGCATACGCCAGGAGGAGGGTGTTGACCGTCGAGACGATGTGGTCCCGGCCCACCCTTATCCCGGCGGAGTAGAGGGCTTCCGGCCCGAGGGCCGGATTGGCGTTGTGAACCTCCCATACCGCCGATGCCTGAGTGACGGTGACGTCGTCGAGAGCCCCGATGGCACCCAGCACCAGGCCCGCCAGCAGCAATCCGTTCAACTCGAGGGTCGGTATGGAGAGCAGGTAGAACGACTCCTCGTTGACGAGGCCGGTGAAATCGGCGAAGGCGACGACCAAGGCGGACAGACCGATGGTGAGGAGCAGAGCCGAAAAAGCCCCGAGGGCGGCAACATGAGTCAGGGGGTTGTACCCGTGGGCCAGATAGAGGGAGACCAGGGCGATGGCCCCTCCCCCTGCCACCGCCACCAGTACCGCGTCCCGGCCCTGGACGATGGCGGGGAGGATGAAGAAGATGAGTATGGCGACGCTCACCGCCAAGCCAGCGAGAGCGGCTACCCCACGCAGACGCCCCAGGCCCACCACGGCCACGGCGAAGAGGAGGGTGAGGGCAACGAGGAGGGGCTGGCGATCCCGGTCGGCATATTGGAAGCTGACGGTGCCGTCGTCGAGCTCGACCACGGAGAGGAACACCTGGTCTCCTCGCTCGAGCCGAGGTTGGCCCGGGTCCGTGGAGAACTCGATCTCAGGCGTCTGCCCGAAGCTCTCCGAGCCCTCCTCGACCACCAGGAACTCCACCACGATGCATTCGGCATCCGGGGCGTAGCTGCAGGGGCCGGGTATCGCCACCCCCACTTCGGAACGCACCGTCTCACCGGCGAACCCGATGACGCCCACGTCCAGATCGGGGGTGTCTCTGGGCCAGAGGATGAGCAGAGCGACCGTTATGGCCAGGCCGATCACGATGATGAGCGCGCCTAGACCTCCTGGACGCGGTAGGAAGGACCGTCGATCGGGCCCGGTGAGTCTCTCGAAGTCCGATTGACTGTCGGTCATGAGCGGCTACTTGCGGAGCAGGTTCTTCATGAAGAACCAGACGTTCGCCGGCCGCTCCCCGAGCCGGCGAGTGAGATAGGGATACCACTGGGAGCCGAACGGGAGGTAGATGCGAAGCGGGTAGCCCTCGCTCACCAGGGTGCGCTGCAACTCGGGGCGGACGCCGTAGAGCATCTGAAACTCGAAGGGCGATTCCCTGACAGTGGCCAGGGTCTTGGCCAGGTTCACCAGGGCGAGGTCGTGGGTGGCCACGGCCGGCATGGTCTGTTCCATGCCCATGAGGACACGCAACTCGCGGGCGTAGGCATCGTCGACCTCTTCCTTCGCGGTGATCGCCACGTCCTCTGGCTCCACATACGCACCCTTGCAGAGCCGGATGTGGCCGCCAAGCGGCGCCAGCCGGCGCAGGTCGGCGGGGGTGCGGTGAAGGTACGCCTGGAGAGCGATCCCCAGATTCCCCATGGCGGGCTGGGTCTTCTCGAAGAGTCGAACGGTGCCCTCGGTGTAACGGGAGTCCTCCATGTCGAGGGTCACGGTGGTGCCCACCTCTGTTGCCCTGGCAGCGAGCCGCTCGATGGCCTCCGTGGCGAGCCCCTCCTCGATGGCCAGCCCGAGCTGGGTGGGCTTGACGGAGATGTTCGCGTCGAGGTGCACTTGGGCGATCCGGTCGAGGCACTCCAAGTATTCCTCGGTGGCCCGCCGGGCCGACGCCCTGTCATGTACCTCCTCGCCGAGGAGGTCGAGCGAGACGAGCATCCCGGAGTCGTTGAGCTTCCTGGCAACGGCGACCGCGTCCTCGAGCGTGTCTCCAGCCACGAAGCGCCGGGCGAGCGCAAGCCCGGCCCTGGTGCCGGTGATGAGACCCTCGACGGGGCGTGCCTCGGTTATCGAGCCGACCACCCTGGTAAAGAGACTCAGCCGGCCCCTCCCAGCTCCGTAGCGCGAAGCGCCGCCGCCCGAACCGCATCTTCGACGAGGGCGCGGAAGCCGCGCTCCTCCAAAACGTGCATCGCCGCAGCGGTGGTCCCCCCCGGAGAGGTCACCTCATAGCGAAGCTGCGCCGGGCTCTTCGGTGTGTCGGTGAGGAGATGTCCCGCTCCCCTGATGGTCTCGTGGACGAAGTTCTCGGCAATGTCTCTCGGCAAGCCTTCGCGCATCGCCGCTTCGGTGAGCGCCTCGGCCAGCAGGAACACATAGGCGGGGCCGGTTCCGGAGACCGCGGTGACTGCGTCGAGAAGTGACTCGTCCATCAGCCGCACCGAACCGACGGCTCCGAGAACCGACTCCGCGAGCATGAGGTGCTCGTCGGTGGCATGCTTCCCGGCCGCGATGCCAGTCACCCCTCTGCGAACCAGGGCGGGGGTATTGGGCATTGCCCGCACTACGGGGAGGGGCCCCAGCCCGGCTTCGTATGCCTCTGCTCTCACCCCGGCTGCCAGAGAGAGCACCAATTGGGACTCGACCAGCGCGCCCGCGAGCTGCTCGAGGACCGTGGGGACATCACGGGGCTTCACGGCCACGACCACGACCTCTCGGCCTCGCGCCGCCTCGGTCGGATCGAGGTAGGACCGGCAGCCTGTCCGCTGCTCCAACTCGTCGCCACGTTCGGGGCGGCGGACGCACAGAGAGATCTCCTCGGCGCTCCAACCTGCGCTGAGCAGCCCGGAGAGGAGGGCCTCGCCCATGGCCCCGACGCCGATGATCCCCACCGAGGGTCGCTCGCTCACCCGGGAATTGTAAGAGGGGCGCCTGCTACCGGCCATTAGTGCTACAGCCGGGACTTGACCAGCTCGACGACCGTGGCCACCGCAGCCGGGTTGAAACCCTCCGGGATGATGAGGTCGGCATGGCGGCGGGACGGCTCGACGAACTCGAGGTGCATCGGCCGCACCGTCTCGAAGTACTGACCGATCACCGACTCGAAGGTCCGACCCCGCTCCTCCATGTCACGCTGGAGCCGGCGGGCGAGGCGAAGGTCGGCGTCGGTGTCGACGAACACTCTGAGGTCGAGCACCTCACGAAGGGCGGGGACAGCCAGGACGAGTATGCCTTCCACGACGATCACCCGCCCCGGGGCTACCTCCACGGTCTCGTCGGAGCGGAGATGGTTGGCGAAGTCGTAAACCGGTCGCTCGATCGTGTTGCTGGACCGCAGCTCTCGAAGATGCCGGACGAGGAGATCGGTCTCCAGGGAGTCCGGGTGGTCGTAGTTGACCCGGGCTCTCTCCTCGAAGCTGAGCTCGGGGCGGTGGCGGTAGTAGGCGTCGTGCTCGATGACGGCGACCCTGTCGCGGAGACCG
>CAZAHX010000162.1:0-5222 GCA_964485005.1 uncultured Acidimicrobiaceae bacterium
TGAGCCGTGAGGCGAAGAGCAGTTGGGCAGGGCCCCTGAGCTACGGGAGCGGGGCCCGTAGGGCCCTGGCGCTCCCGGCAGGATTCGAACCTGCGCACCCGGCTCCGGAGGCCGGTGCTCTATCCCCTGAGCTACGGGAGCGAAACCTCCATTGTACGTGACCCCGAATGGCTCCGCCGCGGGCGCGGTACCGTGAGACTCATGAATTTGGAGCTGGAGGTCCTCTTGCGAGTCGCCCTCGCCGCCCTCCTCGGTGGCGCGGTTGGGTTCGACCGGGAGCGCCACAACAAACCCGCCGGCCTTCGCACCCACATGCTGGTGGCCATGGGCTCGGCCGTCTTCGTGGGCACGGGGATCCTGGTCCTCGAGCAGGTCCTTGGGGACCCCGAAACCGTGAGGCTGGACATCCTCCGAGTGACCCAGGCAGTGGCCACCGGGATCGGCTTCCTCGGCGCCGGGGCCATCATCCGTGCCGGGGGCACGGTCCGGGGCCTCACCA
The DNA here is from genome assembly GCA_964485005.1 of uncultured Acidimicrobiaceae bacterium. Lineage (GTDB taxonomy): Bacteria > Actinomycetota > Acidimicrobiia > Spongiisociales > ZC4RG35 > JAHWLC01. Next base: position 500 of record CAZAHX010000162.1, read on the forward strand.
CCGCCGCCGGGATCTGGGTGACCGCCGGGATCGGGCTCGCCGCCGGGCTGGGCTTGTACTGGCTCGCCGTCGGGTCGACGTTGCTCGTCGTGGTGGTCATCGCCCTGCTCAGCGGGGGATTCGTCCCCGAAGCCGGGGGTGGGGGCCGGGCGGACGAATAAGACGGCAGTGCGATACCTATCCACCCGGGGTGGGGTAGCCCCGGCTTCGTTCACCGAGGTGATGCTGGCCGGTCTCGCCCCCGACGGCGGCCTGTACCAACCAGAGAGCATCCCAAGCTTGCCGGAGGGCTGGGAGGACTGGTCGTACCAGGAGGCGGTGGCCGGCTCACTGGAGCTGTACGGCGCCACCGATCCCCGACCCGCCGTCGAGGAGGCAGTCACCAGGTTCCACCACCCCGAGATCGCCCCCCTCGTCGAGGTGGGGGAGCGCCTGGTGCTCGAGCTGTTCTGGGGCCCCACCCTCTCTTTCAAGGACCATGCCCTCCAGGTGCTGGCCCGTCTCATGGAGCGGGAGGTAGAGGAGGGCAAGGTCCTGGGCGCCACTTCCGGAGACACCGGCTCGGCCGCCATCGAGGCCTTCCGGGGTCTGCAAGGCCTGCGGGTCGTCATCCTCTTCCCCGAGGGGAAGGTCTCCGAGTTCCAACGTCGCCAGATGACCACCGTTCCCGACGCCAACGTCACCGCGGTGGCGGTGCGGGGGACCTTCGACGATTGCCAGGCACTGGTCAAGGAGGCCTTCCGGCACCATCCCGGTCTGCTCGCGGTCAACTCCATCAACTGGGCGCGGATCGCCGCCCAGGCCGGTTTCTACCTCTATGCCGCGGCTCGGGTGGCGGAGCCCTTCGACGTGGCGGTCCCGGCGGGGAATTTCGGCAACGCCTACTCCTGCTGGCTGGCCAAGCAGATGGGCGCTCCCATCGTCACCATCACCCTGGCCAACAACGCCAACCGGGCCCTCTTCGACCTGGTGAGCACGGGGGAGATCCCGGACGCCCCGGTGGTGCCCACGATGGCGCCGGCCATGGACATCCGTCTCCCCTCCAACCTGGAGCGTCTCGATGTCGATCCCGCCGAGGAGTTCGAGGCCGATTGGTCCACCGACCAAGAGATCCTGGCCACCATCGCCGATGTACAACAGGCACACGGCTACCGGATCGACCCCCACACCGCCACCGCCTGGCGGGCCGCCGGGGAGCCGGGGTCGGATCGGCCCCAGGTGGTTGTGGGTACCGCCCACCCTGCCAAGTTCGACGCGACGGCCCCCTTGCCCGAGTGGTTCCCGTCCTTGGAGGGCATGGAGGAACGGGTGGTCGTCATCGATCCGGAGCCCACAGCCCTCGCCCCTCTGATCAGATGAGGGTTCTTGCTTTGCGCACGATCGAGCACCGGCTACGATGACCCCCAGCGGTCGACACAGGGCCGCTGACCACCCGCAGCCCCAAAGGCTTTTCTTTCGTGCGCTGCGGACCGATCCCGACAAGTCCCCCGATGCACGGGGCCGATCGCGAAGGATCCAATGACCACACGAGCTCAACTCCAGAGCAAGTCGATAGATGAGCTGAGGCAGATCGCCGAGGCTGCAGGTGTCGAATTCAACGGGTTGCAGAAGTCCAAGCTGATCTCGGCGCTGATGGACACCGGAGAGGTGAAAGAGGCATCCCCCACCGACGTGGTGGACCTGCCCAAGGCCACTCCACGCGACCCTTCCGACAACGACGGGTCCGACGACTCAGACGATTCGGACGACTCGGACGACTCGGACGATTCGGACGATTCGGACGATTCCCAGCAGGGATCACGCTCCGACAACCGGGGCGGGCAGAACCGTCGCCGCCGCGACCGCCGCGGCCGCGGTGGTGACGATCGCATCCCCGAGGAGGACCTCGAGGTCCGCGAGGGCATCCTCGACATCCTCCCCGAGGGCTATGGGTTCCTGCGGGTCACCGGTTACAAGTCCGGGGACAAGGACGTCTATGTCTCCGCCAATCAGGTTCGCAAGTTCCGTCTCCGCAAGGGTGACATCGTCTCCGGGCCGATCCGGCCTCCACGCTCCAAGGAGAAGTTCCCCGCCGTGGTCCGCATCCTCAGCGTCAACGGTGTCGACCCCGACGAGGCGATGCAGCGGCCCAAGTTCGAGAGCCTCACCCCGTTGTTCCCCGATGTGCGGCTCCGTCTCGAGGTGGAAGGCAAGTCGAACAACATCTTGACCCGGATCATCGACCTCATCGCCCCTATCGGGAAGGGCCAGCGAGGACTGATCGTCTCCCCGCCCAAGGCGGGCAAGACCACGGTCCTCCAGGAGATCGCCCAGTCGATCACCAGCAACAACCCGGAGTGCTACCTGATGGTGGTGCTGGTCGACGAGCGGCCCGAAGAGGTCACCGACATGCAGCGCACGGTCAAGGGCGAGGTCATCTACTCCACCTTCGACCGCCCTGCCGAGGAGCACACCCAGGTCTCCGAGCTCGCCATCGAGCGGGCCAAACGGCTCGTGGAGATGGGCACCGACGTGGTCATCGTCCTCGACTCGATCACCCGTCTCGCCCGGGCCCACAACCTGGCCACCCCGGCGTCGGGGCGAATCCTCTCCGGTGGTGTCGACTCCCAGGCTCTCTATCCCCCCAAGCGCTTCTACGGCGCGGCGAGGAACATCGAGGAAGGCGGCTCGCTCACCATCCTGGGGACGGCACTCGTCGAGACCGGGTCGAAGATGGACGAAGTCATCTACGAGGAGTTCAAGGGAACCGGGAACATGGAGCTCCATCTCGATCGGAAGCTGGCCGACAAGCGGATCTATCCGGCGGTGAACATTGAGATGTCGGGAACACGGAAAGAGGAGCTCTTGTTCGACAAGACCGAGCTGGCCCAGGTGTGGAAGCTGCGGCGGGTGCTGCTGGCCCTCGAGCCCGGCGCCGCCCTCGAGCTCCTCATCGACCGGCTCAAGACGACCAAGTCCAACGCCGAGTTCCTCGCCGAGGTGGCGAAGAGCAGCAGCTGACAACGGAGAGTTTCAACGTGAAGACCGACATCCATCCCACCTACGAGACCACCACGGTCACCTGCTCCTGTGGCAACTCCTTCACCACGCGGAGCACCAAGCCCGGCGACATGCACATAGAGCTGTGCAACGAGTGCCATCCCTTCTACACCGGGAAGCAGAAGGTGGTCGACAGTGGTGGCCGTGTCGAGCGCTTCCAGAGGCGTTATGGCAAGAGCACCTTCACCAAGGCCGGTGAGCAGCCCGCCGCCGAGGCCGGGGAAGAGGACGCTGAGTAGGAGCGAACCCGCCGCTCCTCCCGAGAGCGGCCCCATCGATCCCACCAAGACCGTGGGAGGGCAAGCCGTGATCGAAGGCGTGATGATGCGCGCTTACACGGCGTGGGCCGTGGCGATCCGCCGGCCCGACGGGAAGGTGGTGGCGCGACGCGACCATCTCATTCGGCCCTCCGAGCGCAATCGCTGGGCCCGACTCCCTTTGGTCCGGGGCATCTTCGTCCTTGGCGAGTCACTGTCGCTCGGATTCAGGGCGCTCTCCTGGTCGGCGGAGAAGGCCGCCGGTGAGGAGGAGAAGCCCCTCACCGGTGCCCAGATCGCCTGGACCATGACCCTGGCCTTCGTGTTCTTCGCCGGGGTCTTCATCCTCCTTCCCGCATTCGGAGCCCGGTTCGTCGCCCAGGAGTCGGGCCTGGTCTTCAACGTGGTCGAAGGGCTGCTGCGACTGGCCCTGTTCGTGGGTTACGTGTGGGCGATCGGACGCTCCAAGGAGATCGCCCGGGTGTTCGAGTATCACGGCGCCGAGCACATGTCGATCCACGCCTACGAGGCGGGGGAGCCGCTCAGCATCCCCTCAGTGGGCCGTTACAACCCGGCCCACCCCCGCTGCGGGACCAGCTTCCTGCTCATCGTGATTCTGGGCTCGATCATCCTCTTCACCTTCTTCGGCGTGCCGGGCTTCTTCTTCCTGGTGACATCGAGGCTTCTCGGCATCCCACTCATCGCCGGTGTCGCCTATGAGATCCTGCGTTGGTCGGGGACCAATCCCGACGGCACCTTTGCACGGGTCCTCGCCGCCCCCGGTCTGTGGCTGCAGCGTCTCACCACCGGGCCGCCGGACGACGACCAGATCGAGGTGGCGATCGCCAGCCTGGTCACTGCGCTCGACGAGGAGACCCTCTCCGAGGTGCTCGAGCGGGGCGGCGTCCCCCAGTCCGCCCTCGAGGCGCGCCGGATCGCCATGGCCGCGGAGCCGTTGTGAGCGACTTCTCCGACCGTCTCGACGAGATCGAGTCGGCTTTCGAGGAGGTCGAGCAGTCGCTGGCCGACCCCGAGGTGATCGCCGACCCGTCGCAGCTCGCCGATCTGGGGAGACGTCACTCCTCGCTCCGGGAGGTGGTGACTGACATCCGCCGCTGGCGTCAGCTGCAAACGGATCTGGGCGAGGCCCGGGAGATGTCCGACGACGAAGACATGGCGGAGATGGCACGGGACATCCGCGAGGAGATCGAGACTTTGGAGGAGCGGATCAAGGACGCCCTGGTCCCCACCGATCCCAACGACCAGAAGGACGTGATCGTGGAGATCCGCTCGGCGGCGGGCGGGGACGAGGCTTCGATCTGGGCGGGTGACCTGTTGCGTATGTATGAGAAGTACGCGGAGAGGCTGGGGTTCAGAATCGAGCCTTTCTCCATGGTGATCCCGGGCCTGGTTGTCGCGTTCCTCGT
>CAZAHX010000163.1:0-5171 GCA_964485005.1 uncultured Acidimicrobiaceae bacterium
GCGGCAACGTGGAGGTAGTCGGTGCCCGCGCCGGGGAGGCGGCGACCCGCAAGCTGTTGCGCAGCGTGGTGATGAAAGGCATCGCCGCATTGCTCATCGAGAGCATGCAGGCAGCCGAAGCCCATGGCGAGAGCGGCTGGGCGTGGGGCCATCTGGTCGACCAGCTCACCTCGATCGACGTCGCCTTGATGGAAAGGCTCCTCTTCGACACCGTCTCACATGCCGAAAGGCGCTTGGAAGAGATGACCGCTGCCCAGGAGATGCTCATCGGGCTGGGAGTCCCCGCCGACATGACCGCCGCCACCTTGGCCCGTCTCCGGCGACTCGTGGACGAGGGCATGCCCGGGATCTCCTTCACTTAGTGTGCGCCGGTCGCAGAGCGGCGGGGCCGGTAGGGTTGAAGGGCCGTTTCCATCGAGGAGGAGGGCGTCATGGCCAAATTCGTAATTCAGCCCCATGTCAGGCTTCAGGAGTGGGTGGCCGACGAAGCCGGCTACTTCACCGAAGAAGGGCTCGACTACGAGATCGAGCAGCTCGGGTACGCCGGTGCCACCTTGACCACCTCTTCGGTGCACGCCGCCGACGACGTGCCCCTCGATACCCGCAGCGGGGCGTTCGAGCACATGGCGGAGGGGCGAAGCTGCGATGTCTCTGGTGCCTGTCACTGGGCGGTGAACGCCGCGGCTTCCGCAACCGGCGGCAAGATGTACGGAAAGGCATACGGGCTCACCCCCGGTGCCATCTTCGTCTCCGCCGACTCCCCCTATGAGCGACCCGAGGACCTCGCCGGGGTGCCGGTCGCGGTTGGCTACCACTCCGGCAGCCACTACTCGGCCATACAGTCCTTGGAGCCGTTCCTGGACCGGTCACAGATCGAGCTCAGCTACGCCGGCCTTCCCTACGACCGGGTGCGTCTGCTCATCCGGGGCGACATCCCGGCCGCCAATGTCTTCGGGGCCCAGCTCTACATCATGGAGCAGCTCGGATTCCGCAAACTGGTCGACACCACCTTCATCATCGGTTTCCTGATCAGGGAGGACTCCGATCGGGAAGACGTCGAACGCTTCTTCCGTGCCCTGCGCAAAGCGCAGCGGGACATCGACCTCGAGCCGGAGCGTTACAAGCACTTCTGGTCCAAGGAGATGCCGGACGACATCGCCGAGATGGTGGATGTCCGCCGTTTCGGCCCCGGAGAGCGGATGGTCTTCGAGCCCTACACCCGGGAGATGTACGAGGCCACCCATCGCTGGATGAAGACCTGGGACCTCCTCGACATCGAGGTCGGCGCCGAGGAGGGCTACCGGAGGGCCGTCCTGGTCTGAGCCTCCCGGGCGGCCTACCCACCAGTCGATCCGGGCGGGTGGCACCGCGTTTAGCTACCCAGGAGCATGCAATCAGGTCAGCGCCGCGCCGCCTCCATGCAGGTCACGCCGCGTGGGCCCACCGTGGCGGAGTGGGGCGTTCCGGGAAGCAGGTCGAGTCGGTCCCCGGGTTCCAGGTGAACATCTCCATCTGGGGTGTGGAAGGTAATTGACCCCTCGACGCAGAAGAGCACCTTGTGATAACGGTGGTCGTGGACTCCGAATACGTGGCCGGGCTGGTTCGACCAGGTGTGAGGGACCAGCCCCTCTGCCCGGAACGCCGCGTCGACGGTGGCCCTCGCCTCTCCGCTCACAGATACTCGCCGAGACGGGACTCGTACTCGGGGAAGTAGCGGGAGATGACTCCGAGCTCGAAACGTCTCAGAATCGCCTCCTTGGGCTCCCGGTCGAGGAGAAAGCGGAACGAGGCCTCGATGAGCTCCTCGGTGGCCACGCCAGGACGCTTCGCGGCCTCGTCCCCGGACAAGGTCACCTCATGGGTCGAGGTGGAGCCTGCTTGCTCGACGGTCACCCTGTAGACCTCGTTCCCGATGGGCTCGACGGTTATCTCGGCCATACCGAGAACATAACAATCCGCGGGATTGCCTCCGCCGAGTGAGATGCGCTCGATTGGAAGCGGCAGCGGCGTTCAGTGCGGCGCCCTCATCCTCAGCTCGACCGATGGGCCATTGCCGACGTGCCGCACCGATCTCGCCAAAGAGAGGAGCGTCTCGGCCACGACGGAGACCGGGTCGCTGCCCTCCTTCCTCTCTGGCAGGGGGATCGCCCTCTTCGCCGGGAACACCTTGAGCTTGACCGGGGCATCGGCAGGTAGCTCCGCCAGCTCGCGGGCCAACTCCACTGCGCGGTGCACACCCCCCAGCTCGTCGACCAGACCCCGCCCCGCGGCCTGGGCCCCGGTCCAGACCCGTCCCTTGGCCAGCTCCTCCACCTCGGCGCGGCTCATGGATCTCCCATCGGCGACACGCTGCTTGAACTGGTCGTAGATCGAGTCGAGCGTGGCCTCCAGCCGTGCCCGCTCGGTGTCGCTGTACGGGCGAAGGGCGACCGAGAAGGTGGCATTGCGACCTTCGTGGAGCTCCCCCCAATCGATCCCGACCCGGCTCCACGCCTCCCCGGCGGCCAGCTTGCCGGCCACCACGCCGATGGAACCGGTGATGGTGCCCGGCTGGGCGACGATGCGGGTCGCCGGGGAAGAAATCCAGTAACCACCGGAAGCGGCGACATCGCCCATCGAGACCACGACCGGCTTCCCCGCCTCCACGACGCGGACCACCTCACGACGGACCACCTCGGATGCGACTGCCGACCCTCCCGGGGAGTCCACCCGGAACACGATGGCCTTGACCTTGTCGTCGTCGGCAGCCTCACGGAGGGCGGCGGCGACGTCGTCCGCTCCCAGGGTGGCGCCCAGCGACATGGGGTCCAACCCGGAGCCGCCCCGGGTGATGGTCCCGGTCCCGTATACGAGGCCTATCCGCTCCCCTTTGCGATGGGGCGGCCCCGCCCGCTTCAAGTACCTGTCGTGATACATGAAGCGGCCGTCCGCTCCACCGGCCGACTCGTATGCCTGGTCGCGATAGGAGAGACGATCGACCAGACCGGCCGCGATGGCCTCCTCGTCGAGCAATGGGGCCTCGTCGATCAACCCACGCACCCGATCGGCCTGCAGGCCCCGGTCCTCGGCGATCCCGGCGACGATCTGGCCCATCTGGTCCTCGAGGATCGCCCTCGCCGCTTCCCGATGCGCATGGGTGTACCCCTCCTCGGTGAGCAGATACATGGCGGTCTTGAACTCGCGCCGATGGTCGAAGTCGGGCACCACGCCCAAGCGGTCGAGGAGCGAGCGGAGGAACGGCGTCCGGCTGACCATGCCCTCCACCGACAGCATCCCCAGCGGCTGGAGGTGGATCTCCCCGAATGCGGCGGCCAGGTAGTAGTCGATGGTGGCCCGTCCCGTCTCCCCGAAAGTCTCCGCGTAGGCGATGGCCCGCTTTCCCGAGGCGCGGAATCTTGCCACGGCCTGCCGGATCTCCTGCGCCTGTGCCAGGCCGAGCCCTCCGTTTCCGAGACGGACCACCACGGCCGTCACCCGATCGTCGTCGCCAGCCCGGTCGAGGGCGTCGGTCACGTCACGGAGCACCACGGCTCTCCGCTGGAGAACCCGACCCAACGGGCTGGTCGGCGGTTTCTCCACCACTCCCCCGTCCAGGTCGATCTCCAGGGTCGTCCCGGAACGGACCCTCCGGCTCTGGGCCCTCCAGGCCAGGAAGGCAATGGCGGCCACCGCCAGCACCACGAGGGCAGATATGGGTGAGGTCAACGCCGAGACCACCGTCGTCATCACCACCAGCGTGAAGAGGGCGGCTGCCACGAACGCGAGGAGACGCAAGGCGCGGGACACTCTCATTTCGGGGAACCTCCGGGGTTGCGATCGCGGGGAACCCTAGGAGGGCGCGCTCAGGCCAGAGCCACCAGGTCGAGAAGATCGGCGTCGAAGAACCGCATCTCTCCCTCGGGCATGAGCAGGGCGCGGTCCGGCCCGAGCTGGGCGACGAATTCGGTGTCATGGCTGACCAGGACGATGGTCCCCTCGTAGATGGTCAGCGCGTCGAGGAGGGCCTCTTTCGCCTGGGGATCGAGATTGTTGGTGGGCTCGTCGAGGAGGAGGACGTTGGGACGAGAGGCCACCAACATGGCCAAGGCGAGCTTGGTCTTTTCGCCACCGGACAGGGTGCCGGCGTCCTGGTCCACCTTGTCGGCGAGAAGGAACAGGCCGAGCAGGGAGCGCAGGGTCTGATCGGGGAGACGGGCCGCCTGCCTCATGTGGTCGAGCACGCTCGCCCCTTCCCGGATCTGCTCGTGCTCCTGGGCGTAGTAGCCGAGAGTGGCCTGGTGCCCTCGCGACACCTCGCCGAGGTCGGCGTGGTCAACCCCGGCCAGGATGCGCAGCAGCGTGGTCTTCCCCGCCCCGTTGAGACCGATGAGCAGCATGCGCTCCCCCCGCTCCACGGCGAACTCGATGTCGACGAAGACCAGATTTTCCCCGAACGCCTTTGCCAACCCGGCTGCTGCCAGCGGCACCCGGCCCGAGGCCTCGGGCTGGGGGAAGGCCACATTGACCCGCTTTCCCGACTTCTGCACCTCCACCAGCTCACGCTTCATCCTCTCCACCCTGGTCTCCATGGCACGGGCGACCTTGGCCATCTTCTCGGTCGACCCCTTGAAGCGGCGGATGTTCTCCTCGAGACGGGCGATGGCTTCGTCCTGGTGCTTTCGCTCCCTCCTCCTCTGCTCGCGGCGCCGGTCCCGCTCCACCAGGAAGTTGCTGTAGTTGCCCCGGTAGGCCTCGAGCTCGCCGTGGTCCAGGGCGAGCACCGAGGTGATCGCCTCGTCGAGGAGGGGCAGGTCGTGGGAGACCACCAGCATCCCCCCCTTGTAGGTGGCCAGATAATCGATGAGCCACGCCTTGGCATCGAGGTCGAGATGGTTGGTGGGCTCGTCGAGGAGGAGGACGTCGGTCTCGGCGAAGAGAATGCGGGCCAGCTCGACTCGACGTCTCTGACCTCCGGACATGGTGGCCACGGGTTGGTTGAGCTCGTCGTTGCCGATGCCGACGTTGGCGGCGATCCGCTTGGCCTCGGCCTCGGCCACGAAACCCCCCTTTGCCTCGAACTCGTCGTGCAGCCTGGTGAACCGGGCTATCCCCCGGTACCGGTCGGTCCCTTCGAGGAACTCGAGACGACGGCGCTCCTGTTCGATGCGGCGTTGTGCGGCTCCGATCTCCCG
>CAZAHX010000164.1:0-3909 GCA_964485005.1 uncultured Acidimicrobiaceae bacterium
GAGGGTTTGATCAGCCCGCCTCGCTGCGCCACCACCCCTCGCAGGGCCATCACCGTGAACTCGCGGAAGATGATGACCGAGGCGGGCCAGATGGAGACCCGGCCCACCGAGACCAGGGCGAGAAGCACCCCGGTGACCAGGATCTTGTCCGCGGTGGTGTCGAGGAAGGCGCCGAGCAAGGTCCCTCCGCCGGAGCGCCGCGCCACGTATCCGTCGAGGAAGTCGGTGAAGGTGGCGAGAGCGAAGAGGGCGGCTGCGATTCCGAGATGATTCTGGATCCCGTCGGCGCGGGTGAAGGACATGATGGGGATCACCATCACCACACGGAAGATCACCAGAGCGTTGGGAAAGGAGATGTCAACACCTCGATCGGGTGTGGGAAATCATAAGCACCCGGCATCCTCCCGGCCTCATGCCCAGCCGTAGGACCTCTCCACGGCCCGGTGCCAGCGGTCCACGAGCCGGTCTCGCTCTTCCTGGTCCATTCCCGGAGCCCAGCGGGCGTCCTCTGCCCAGCGCGCCCGGATCTCCTCGAGACCGTCCCAAAAGCCGACGGCGAGCCCGGCACCGTACGCCGCCCCCAGGGCAGTGGTCTCGGGGACCACCGGCCGCACCACGTCGACCCCGAGTACGTCGGCCTGGAACTGCATGAGCAGGCGGTTCCCGGTCATCCCCCCGTCCACCTTGAGCTCGGCGAGCCCCACCCCCGAATCGGCGGCCATTGCGTCCACCACGTCCCGGGTCTGATAGGCGGTGGCCTCCAGGGCGGCGCGAGCGAGGTGGCCCTTGGTGGTGTGGCGGGTGAGCCCGGTGATGACGCCACGAGCGTCGGGACGCCAGTGGGGAGCGAACAGCCCGGAGAATGCGGGCACGAGGTAGACGTCGCCGTTGTCATCGACCGAGGCCGCCAACTCCTCCACCTCCGCCGTCTCAGCGATGATGCCGAGGTTGTCCCGGAGCCACTGCACGAGGGCACCGGTGACCGCGATCGACCCTTCCAGTGCGTAGACGGTGTCCTCGCCCTCGATCGAATAGGCGACCGTGCTGATCAGCCCGGACCTCGAGGAGACCGGCTCGGTCCCGGTGTTCAGCAGCATGAAGTTGCCGGTGCCATAGGTGTTCTTCGCCTCACCCGGGGCGAAGCAGGCCTGGCCGAACATGGCCGCCTGCTGGTCGCCGAGGATGGCTCCCAACGTCACCCCTGCCAGCGGCCCGGAGCACTCCGCGATCCGACCCACCGAGGCCACGATCTGAGGAAGCATGTGGGTGGGCACCCCCAGCTCGATGCTGAGGTCGGAGTCCCAGGAGGTGGTGGCCAGGTCCATCAGCATCGTCCTCGAGGCGTTGGTGACGTCGGTCACGTGGTCGCCTCCGTCGACGCCCCCGGTCAGATTCCAGACCAGCCAGCTGTCGACGGTGCCGAAGAGGATCTCGCCCCGGCGGGCGGCATCTCCGAGATCGAGCTCGTCGAGTAGCCAGCGCGCCTTGGGCCCGGAGAAGTAGGTGGCGAGGGGCAGGCCGGTCCTGTCCCGGAAACGGTCCGGCCCCTCGGTCCCGGCGAGGCGGGCGCAGAGGTCGGCGGTCCTGGTGTCCTGCCAAACGATGGCGTTGGCCACGGGCTCGCCGGTGTCCGGGTCCCACAACACCACGGTCTCCCGCTGGTTGGCCACACCGACCGCGGCAAGATCGCCGGGCCGGGCGCCGGCCTTCTCCAATCCGCCCTCGATCACCTCGAGTGAGTTCTCCCAGATCTGGTGGGGATCGTGCTCCACCCATCCGGGTCTGGGGAAAGACTGGTCGTGCTCCATTTGGTCGATGGCGACGACCGCACCGTGGTGATCGAACAGCATGAAACGGGTCGAGGTGGTTCCCTGGTCGAGGGCGCCCACCAGCTCAGTCATCTCGTCCCCGGTGCGCGGCCTCCTCCTGGGCCCGCTGGCGGTCGGACAACCAGCGCTCGACGACATCAGCGGCATCCTCCACCATCAGGTCGACCTCTGGGCGCTCCGACGCGGAGAAGGGGCGAAGCACGAAATGGGCCGGGTCCACGGAGCCGGGGGGACGCCCCACCCCGACCTTGAGACGGGAGAACTCGTTGGTGCCCAGAGCTTGCTCGAGAGACCGGATCCCGTTGTGGCCTCCGCTCCCCCCGCCCACCTGCAGTCGGAGACGGCCGAAGTCGAGATCTATGTCGTCGTGCACGACCAGCAGATCCTCGGGGCCGACCTTGTGGTAGTCGAGCACGGCCCGGACCGCCTGCCCCGATTGGTTCATGTAGGTGGAGGGGACCACGAAGAGGGTGGAGTCGTCACCCGCGCCTGACTTGGCGATCATGGCCCGCAGCCGGGAGGGCCCCCTGGAGAAGGTCTCCCCGGCGCGCTCCACGACGTGGGCGACCACCTCCATGCCGACGTTGTGCCGGGTGCCCTGGTACTCGGCTCCGGGGTTGCGGAGCCCGACGACGACCCGCACCGGGTCACTCGCCGGTTTCTTCGGCCTCTTCCTCGCCCTCGGACTCAGCAGCCTCTTCAGCCTCTTCACCCTCGACCGCCTCCTCGCCCTCGGCAAGCAACACGCCTTCGAGCTCTTCCTCCTCCGGCTCCGGCTCCTCGATCTCGGCGGCGGGCACGGTGACCGACATCACCACCGCGTCCGGGTCCTCGAGGTAGGCCACTCCTTCGATCTCGGGGAGATCCTCGATCCGGAGGGAGCCTCCGATCTCCACCGGGGAGATGTCGAGCTCGATGAACGAGGGGATCTCGGTGGGCAGCACCTCGACGCGAACCGAGGTGCGCTGGGGGCTGAAGACCCCGCCTTCCTCCACCCCGGCAGGCGTGCCTTCGAAGTGGATGGCTACTTCGGCATGAACCTTCTTGGACAGATCGACGGTGATGAAGTCGACATGCCGGTACTCGTTGCGGAAGGGGTGCTTCTCGATGTCGCGGGCCATGGTGGTCATGGTGTCGCCGTCTTCGACCTCGAGATGGATGATGGCGTTGGCACCGGCCTCGGTGTGCAGGGCGGTGTGCAGGTCGTGGGCGTCGACGACCAGGGGGACCGGGTCGACCTCGGGGCCATATACCACCGCGGGCACCAGACCCTGGCGTCGGATGCGCCGGGACTCACGCGAACCCGGCTTTCGACCCGACCGGGCCTGCAGGCTTACTTCGGACATGAAAGACTCCTTGGGAGGACGGGAGACCCTCGGATTATGGCCCCGCGCCGCCGCTTTTGCCAGACGACACCCGCTCGACCCAGCGGAGCGTCCCGGTCACATACCGCTCGGTCATCGATTCCGGCGTCCAGCCGCCGCCCCGGGGACCGTGCCCCGCTCCCTCCAGCATCTCCACCTCGGCGTTGGGCAGCGTGGCGATGTGCCTCTCGAAGAGGTCCATTCGGGCCAGCGAGTCCCTGGTTCCCTGGAAGAAGAGCATGGGGACCGAGATCCGGGGGAACTGGTCCACGCGGAGCCGTTCGGGTTTTCCCGCGGGATGGAGCGGATATGCGTACAACACCAGCCCTTCCGTGGGATGACCGTCTGCGGCGAGATAGGTGCCCATCCGGCCTCCCATGGACCTGCCCGCCAGGAACAATGTCTCGACCCGAGATCCGAAATGCTCTGCCGCCGCGAGATGACACTCGAGGAGGCGCTCCTGCCGATCGGGCCGCTTCGACCCGCGCTCGGCATACGGATAGTTGAAGGTCATGACGGTGAGACCACCTGCGGCCAGACCGTCGCGAAGCGCGGCCATGGTGGGGTGGTCCCCGGAGGTCCCCGCCCCGTGGGCGAGGAGCACGCCGATGCCGCCCTCCCCTGAGAGAGTCGCGCCGACCCGACCGCCAGGCCAGGCGACCGTCGTCCCGGTGGGCATGGGCACACACTAGGAGCGGGGTTACCGTCTCACCCAC
>CAZAHX010000164.1:3919-5161 GCA_964485005.1 uncultured Acidimicrobiaceae bacterium
TGAGAGAGTCGCGCCGACCCGACCGCCAGGCCATTCGACAGTCGTCCGGGTGGGCATGGGGCGCAATCTACGCCCGGGGTTACCGTCTCACCCACATGAGGCTGATCGTGCACGACACACCCGAAGCCACCGCCATCGCCTCGGCCAATCGCATCGCCGAGCTCATGGAGGACGGGGAGGCCGGGTTCTCCCTGGGGCTGGCCGGCGGGAGCACACCCGAAGCGACCTATCGGTCGCTGCGGGGCCGGGGTCGGAACTGGGCCCGGGTAGAGGCGTGGCTCTCGGACGAGCGCTGGGTTCCCCCCGATCACGAGCGCTCCAACGGCCGGATGGCCGCCGACACCCTGCTCGACCATGTCGACGCCCGTTTCCACCGTCCGCGATGGAGCGAGTTCATGGAGGCGCGGGATGCGGCAGCACACTACGAGGCGACGCTGCGGTCGATCCATCATGGGCACCGCCCCGATCTCATCCTCCTCGGGCTGGGCGAGGACGGGCACACCGCCTCCCTGTTCCCCAGCACCTCCGCTCTCGAAGAGAAGTCGCGCTGGTTCATCGCCAACCGGGTGCCGCAGATCGACGAGGTCAGGCTGACCGCCACCTACCCCTTGCTCTGGAGCGCGCGGGTCCTCATGCTGCTCGTCGTCGGAGAGCCCAAGGCCCGGGCGGTTGCGGAGTCGATGGCGGGGCAAACCCCGGCGAGCCGTCTCGGGGAAGGGGAGGCCGACGTCGAATGGCACATCGACGCGTCAGCCGCATCGCTTCTCTCCTAGCGATCGCCGCGGTGCTCGGCTCGGGGTGCGGGGACCGGGCCCCCGCCGGCGAGACCGCGATCCCGGGGGACCCTGGGGTGGCAGTGGCCCCAACCACGGCTCCGGCCACCACCACTCCGCCAGAGCCTGTCTCCACCATCCCGCCGCTCAGCATCGAAGAGCTCCCCGACCTCGGAGCCGAGGTTCGGATCCCCGACGGTGAGGGCACATTCCCCGCCGTGGTGCTGGTGCACGGGGGAGGCTGGGTCGGGGGCACCCCGTCGATCATGTCCGACCTTGCCCTCCACCTCACCGCCGAGGGCTTCCTCACCGTCAACGCCCGCTACCACCTGGCGGCCTCGAGGGCCCCGGGCTTTCCGGCAGCTCTCGACGACCTCGCCTGTGCGGTGAGGTACGCCGCCGCCCACCCGCGGGCGGATGGCACCGTGGCCCTGGTGGGCTATTCGGCCGGCGC
Source organism: uncultured Acidimicrobiaceae bacterium (assembly GCA_964485005.1). Lineage (GTDB taxonomy): Bacteria > Actinomycetota > Acidimicrobiia > Spongiisociales > ZC4RG35 > JAHWLC01. Next base: position 5,147 of record CAZAHX010000164.1, read on the forward strand.
CCACCTCGGGGCGGT
>CAZAHX010000165.1:0-5137 GCA_964485005.1 uncultured Acidimicrobiaceae bacterium
CGAGACGACCCCGTAGAATGACATGGAGGCGATCGGAGAGCCCGATCAGCTCGTCGAGGTCGGCAGAGACGAGGATGATGGCGGTTCCCTCGGCACGAGCCCTTCGCAACTCCTCCCAGACGGCGGCCTGGGCCCCGACGTCGATCCCCCGAGTGGGATGGGCAGCGATCAGAACCTTGATGTCGGCCGAGAGCTCCCGGCCCACGATGAGCTTCTGCTGGTTCCCACCCGACAGGGCGTGAACCGGGACATCGACCCCGGGGGTGCGCACATCGAAACGAGAGACCATCTCCTCGGCATGGGCACGGGCTGCCTGTGGATCGATCCAGAAGCCCCCTCTGACGAATGGCTCCATTGACTGCCGGCCCAGCATGTCGTTCTCCCACACCGGCGCCGGGAGGAGGAGCCCCTTGCGATGACGATCCTCGGGGATGTATCCGATGCCGGCCTCGCGGATCCTGCGCACCTGCCAGTCTGTGATGTCCGTCGCCTCCAACTCCACTTTCCCCGAAGTGAGGGGGCGGATCCCGAGGATTGTCTCGACCAGCTCGAGCTGACCGTTGCCCTCCACCCCCGCGATACCGACGATCTCGCCGGCATGGACCACGAGATCGATCCCAAGAAGCGCCACATCGGTCTCGCTGCCCCGTTGCTCCAGGCCGGTGACCCGCAGCACCACTCGATCGGTGACGGTGGACTCCCGTGTCTCCGGAGTCGGGAGCTCGGACCCCACCATCAGCTCGGCCAGGTCGTGGGCGGTCACCTGGTCGGGCTTCACCGTGGCGACGCTCTTCCCACGTCGCAGGACTGTGATGGTGTCGGCGATCTCGAGCACCTCGTCCAGCTTGTGGTCTATGAACAGGATCGTGTGCCCCTCCTCCTTCAGCTCACGCATGTTGCGGAACAGCTCCTCGACCTCCTGGGGGACGAGCACGGCGGTGGGCTCATCGAGGATCAGGATCTTGGCGCCCCGGTAGAGCACTTTGATGATCTCGACCCGTTGTCGCTCACCCACCTCGAGGGTCTCGACCAGCTCGTCGGGATGAACGTCCAGGCCGTAGACACGTCCGACCTCCTCGATACGGGTACGGGCGGCCTCGAAATCGATTCCAAGGGCGGTCGTGGGCTCGGCACCCAGCACTATGTTCTCGAGGACGGTGAGGTTGTCGGCCAGCATGAAATGCTGGTGCAACATCCCGATACCGGCCGCGATGGCATCGATCGGCGAATGGAACACCATCTCCTCGCCGTTGATGAAGATCCGGCCCTCGTCGGCCCTGACCATCCCGTAGAGGATCTTCATCAGGGTGGACTTTCCGGCGCCGTTCTCGCCGCAGATGGCGTGGATCTCGCCCGGCTCGACCCGAAGGCTCACCGAGTCGTTGGCGACGACACCGGGATATCGCTTGGTCACGTTCTCCAGCATCACGGCTGGTTCAGCCACCGCGGCGCCTTCCTCTCGCAGTCAAATGGAAAGCGGGACCGGACACTGATCCCCGGTCCCGCTTCCCACGCCTATCGATACGGAATCAGGCGTCAGCCGGGTTGGTGGGCACCACCACGTCGCCCGACACGATCCTCGCCTTCCAGTCGTCCAGCTGGTCGGAGATGTCGTCGACGAAGCCACCCGAAGTCGAGTAGCCGACACCGTCGACCGACAGGTCGAACACGTTGACGCCGGGCGCGAACTCACCGTTCACTTGAGCCTCGATGGTGTTGTAGACAGACACATCGACCCGCTTGAGCATCGAGGTGAGGATGTACTCCCGGACGTCCTCAGACGCCGTGAGGTACTGGTCGGAGTCGACACCGATGGCCCACACCTTGGTGTTGTTGGCCTCCGAGTACTCCTTGGCGGCCTGGAACAGGCCGGCGCCGGTACCACCCGCGGCGTGGTAGACGATGTCTGCGCCCTGCTCGTACATCGACTGGGCGATCACCCGACCGGATGCCGGGTCGTTGAACCCATCGAAGTTGGGGGGCTCGGTGACGTACTGGGACAGGATCTCGATGTCGGGGTTCACCGCCTTGGCTCCAGCGATGTAACCCGCCTCGAACTTCTGGATCAGCTCCATGTTGACCCCACCGATGAAACCGATGACTCCGGTCTCGCTCTTGAGCGCCGCTGCGGCGCCGACCAGGAACGATCCCTGCTCCTCGGCGAACACCAGGCCGGCCACGTTGGGAGCATCGACCACCGAGTCCACGATGGCGAAGTTCGTATCCGGATTGGCTGCGGCCGCGTTGGTCATCGGCTCGGTGAACAGGAACCCGATTCCGAACACCAGGTCGCTGGTCTCGGCCTGGAGGTTCAGCAGCTCCTCGCGGTTCGAGCCGTCGTCCGCCGCCGATGCCTCCGAAGACTCGATGCCCAGTTCTTCGACAGCCAGGTCGAGCCCGGCTGCCGCCGAGTCGTTGAAGGACTGGTCGCCACGCCCACCGATGTCGTAGACCAGACCGACCGGGACCCCCCCGTCGCCTTCCCCGGCGTCTCCGCCACCACACGCGCTGAGTACCAGGGCAAGCCCCGATACGAGTGCGATCAAATGCTTTCGGTTCACTAATTTCCTCCTCTGAAAAGCGTCGTCACAAACGTGACGACTCGACAGACGATACCTGCCGATCCATCTCGATGCACTCGGGAGCCCTGCGCGATCGACGGATAACTGATGTCCCGACGCCTGCAAGGCCCGGGCGGAGGGGGGTCCCGACCGGACCCCTACTCGGCTTCTTCGATCTTGACCGGGGTGGTGGTGGCGGTGGTGATGGTGGCGACGAGCGTGGGGTCGGTCACACCGGCGAACTCCCAATGCCACGGTTCCGCAGTGGGCCCTCCGCACCTGGCCCAGGTCGGGTTGACCCAGCCGAAATTGTGGGCGTGCTGCTTCAGCCAGTAGTACTCGCTGTCGTAACAGGTCAGTGTTCGCCGCCCTTCCGTGAAATCGACTGCCCGCCCCCAGCCGTGATTTGAGTAGCCCGCCTGTGCCGTGGGCGGGCCGCTGCACACCCGGGCCTGTCTCGTCCCAACCTGAGTGACGCCACCGGCGACGCCGTTGTCCTGGTAGACGGGGATGTGCTTGATCGGGCAACGGCGGTTGTAGGCGTTCTTCTGCTGGCCATAGGAGCGGTAGCAGTCCTCCCACCCCAAACGGACCCCGTCCTTCCGTGCAGCCTCCACGAGAAGCGAGTAGGTGTACGCCGCATCCCGCTCCAGGAGACAGCCACCCACCGACATCATGCGCGCCGGATCCATGTACCCGTTCCGGTAACCGGCGGCCTGGAGGTCGGCGGTGTAGGCGCTATTGCCCGCGGGCTCGTACTCCGGGTAATCCCCGGGGGAGAGACCGGCTATCAGAATCACGATGGTCAGGATGTTCAACATGAAGGGCTAGCGCTCGGGGCCTGGCCCACATGGAATCGGCCACTTTTCGCAGCCTCTTGAGTCTCTTTGTGGTCGGCAGCTCAGCGCCGGCCACCGCGTTACTCCTGGACGAGCTCCACCGGCGGAGTGCTCGGCGACTTGATGCCCTCGAAGATGAGCTCGTCGGCGCTCTCGTCATAGCTGACGAGAATGGTGGTGCCTGCCTTGAACTCGCCAAGCAGGACGCGCTCGGAGAGGGGGTCCTCGAGGAGACGCTGGATGGCCCGACGCAACGGTCTGGCACCGAGCTCGGGGTCGTAGCCCTTCTCGCCGAGGTAAGCCTTGGCGTCATCGGTGAGGGCCAGGTCCAGGTGCTGGCCGGAGAGCTGCTCCCTCACCCGCTCGAGCATCAGGTCGACGATCTGCTTGATCTCGTCCATGGTGAGCTCGTGGAAGACGATGATCTCGTCGAGCCGGTTGATGAACTCGGGCCGGAAGTTCTTCTTCAGCTCCTCGGTCACCCGCTCCTTCATGTACTCGTAGGTGACCTCCTCGTCCTCGACGTGGAAGCCAACCGCCCGCTTGTGCAGGTCACGGGTGCCCAGGTTGGAGGTCATGATGATGACGGTGTTCTTGAAGTCGACCGTGCGGCCCTGGGCGTCGGTGAGGCGACCCTCCTCGAGGATCTGGAGCAAGGTGTTGAACACGTCGGGGTGAGCCTTCTCTATCTCGTCGAAGAGGACCACGGAGAAGGGCTTGCGTCTCACCGCCTCGGTGAGCTGGCCGCCCTCGTCGTAGCCGACATAGCCCGGAGGCGAGCCGACGAGCCGGCTCACGGTGTGCTTCTCCATGTACTCGGACATGTCGAGCTGGATCAGGGCGTCCTCGTTGCCGAAGAGGAACTCGGTGAGCGCCTTGGCGGTCTCGGTCTTGCCCACCCCGGAGGGCCCGAGGAAGATAAACGATCCAGAGGGCCGTCTCGGGTCCTTTAGACCGGCCCGGGTGCGGCGGATGGCCTTGGAGACGGCGGTGATGGCGTCGTGCTGGCCGATGATCCGCTTGTGCAGCTCGTCCTCCATCTGGACGAGGCGGGCGGTCTCCTCCTCGGTGAGGCGATGCACCGGGATGCCGGTCCATTGCGCCAGCACCTCTGCGATCTCCTCCTCGTCGATGACCCAGGCGTCCTCGTCGGCCTCCGCCTCCCGCACCGCCCGCTCCGAGAGCAGGTCGCGCTCCTCGTCGCGGAGCGTGGCGGCCTTCTCGTAGTTCTCCCCGCTGAGCGCGTCGGCCTTGTCCCGCCGGACGCCGGCCAGCTTCTCGTCGAGCTGGGTGATCTCGGGGATATCGCTGGTGCGATGGATCCTCATCCTCGAGCCGGCCTCGTCGATGAGGTCGATCGCCTTGTCGGGGAGAAACCTGTCGGCGAGGTAGCGATCGGCGAGGTTGGCGGCGGAGACGATGGCCTGGTCGGTGAATCGCACCGAGTGGTGCGCCTCGTAGCGGTCCTTGAGCCCCATGAGGATGTCGATGGTGTCAGTGAGCGAGGGCTCGTCGACCTGGACCGGCTGGAAACGCCGCTCCAGGGCGGAGTCCTTCTCCAGGTACTTGCGGTACTCCTCGAGCGTGGTTGCTCCGATGGTCTGCAACTCGCCTCGCGCCAGCATCGGCTTGAGGATGGAAGCGGCGTCGATCGCCCCTTCGGCGGCACCGGCGCCGACCAAGGTGTGGATCTCGTCGATGAAGAGGACGATGTCGCCCCGGCTCTTGATCTCCTTG
>CAZAHX010000166.1:0-5081 GCA_964485005.1 uncultured Acidimicrobiaceae bacterium
TCTCGCCATCGTCACCCTCGGATTCGGCGAGATCGCCCGAATCCTGCTCAACTCGCAATGGTTGGCTCCCTACTTCGGTGGAGCCCAGGGGATCACCAACATCCCCGATCTCCAGATCGGCCCCTTGACGTTCCGGTCGCCTCAGGACTATTTCCTCCCGATCTTCCTCTTCGTCGTGCTCGCCGCCTACATCACCCTGGCCTTGCAGAAGTCCCGCTGGGGCCGGGCCTGGATGGCCATGCGCGAAGACGAGTCCGTCGCCGAGGCGATGGGAATCAACATCGTCACCGCCAAGCTCTCCGCCTTCATCGTCGGCGCCATCCTGGCCAGTTTCGGAGGAGCGCTGTTCGGCTCACAGATCGGCTCGGTCTTCCCTCACAGCTTCGACATCGTGGTGTCGATCACGGTCCTGGTCATCATCATCGTCGGCGGCATGGGGAGTGTCCCCGGAGTCGCGGTCGGGGCCCTGGCGCTCATCGCCCTCCCCAACCTGCTGCGGGAGTTTTCCGAGTATCAGTTCCTCTTCTACGGTGTCCTGCTCATTGCCATGATGCTGCTGCGACCGGAAGGCTTCATTCCCAGCAGGAGGCGGGCACAAGAGTTGCACACCGAGGAGCTGGCACAGGATGCCTGGCTCGAGATGTTCGAGGCGGAAACTGGTGAGCAGCCTGCTGAGGGGAGGGCCTGATGCCCATGCTCGAGATAAACGGGCTGAGCAAGTCGTTCGGAGGTCTGCGGGCCATCAACCATCTGGATCTCCAAGTGGACGAAGGCGAGGTCGTCAGCGTGATCGGCCCCAACGGGGCCGGCAAGACGACCTTCTTCAACCTGGTGACCGGGATGGACAGCCCCGATGAGGGCAGCATCATCTTCGAGGGCCAGAATCTGGTCGGGCTCCGACCCAACCAGATCCTCGGGCTCGGGTTGGCCCGAACCTTCCAAAACGTCCGCCTCTTCCCGGCCATGACAGTGCTCGAGAACGTCATGGTCGGCCAACACGCCAGGACCAAGTCAGGGCTGCTCAGCGCCATCTTCAACACACCGGGGCATCGCAGGGAGGAAGCCGAGATCGAAGCCAAGGCCAAGGACGTACTCTCCTTCTTCGGCAGCCGCTTGGTCGGGTACCGCTACGACCAGCTCTCGATGATGCTCTCATACGCCAACCGCCGCCGGCTCGAGATCGCCCGAGCCATGGCGACCGACCCCCGGATCCTCCTCCTCGACGAGCCCACCGCCGGTATGAACCCGAGGGAAACTCTCGAGCTGACGGAGCTGATCGGTCGGCTCCGCGACGAGCGCGGTTACACCATCGTGCTGATCGAGCACGACATGCAGGTGGTGCGCAATGTGTCGGACCGAGTCGTCGTTCTCGACCATGGCGTGAAGCTGACCGAAGGCTCCTACGAGGAGGTCTCGAGCAACCAGGAGGTGATCGAGGCATATCTCGGTCGCCCGGCAGAGTTGGGCTCATGAGCGATCGCACGCCGATCCTCTCGCTGAAAGGTGTCAATACCCATTACGGGGCGGCGCACATCCTCAAGGACGTCGACATCGACGTGTATGCGGGGGAGATGGTGTCCCTGCTCGGGGGCAACGCATCGGGCAAGACCACCACCCTGAAGACCATGCTGGGCTATGTCAAACCTTCGTCGGGTGCGGTCTTCTTGGATGGCGAGAACGTCAACGGTTGGAACACCGCCCAGCGGGTCGGCTACGGGCTGACGATGGTTCCCGAGAACCGCCGACTGTTCAAGAGGATGACGGTCCAGGAGAACCTCGAGATCGGAGCCTATCTCCGACAAGGTGAGCGGCTCGACGACGACTACGAGCGTGTTTTCGAGCTCTTCCCCCGTGTGAAAGAGCGCCTCGCCCAGCGGGCGGGGACCCTGTCCGGAGGCGAGCAACAGATGGTCGCCGTTGGTCGTGCCCTCATGGCCCGCCCCAAGGTGCTCCTCATGGATGAGCCCTCCATGGGCTTGGCTCCGGTCCTCGTTCAGCAGAACTTCGAGATCATCGAACAGATCAACGAGGCGGGCACCACCGTCTTCATGGTCGAGCAGAACGCCAACATGGCTCTCTCCATCGCCGACCGGGGCTATGTCCTGCAGACCGGTGAGATCGTGCTCGAGGGTTCCTCGGAAGGCCTCCTCGCCAACCCGCAGATGAGAAGAGCATACCTGGGCGAAGTCTAATCGACTCATCCTAAGGGCCCCACGAGCCACATATGGCTGGTGGGGCGCAGAGAATCGCTATCTGAGGGGCTCCACCGGCTCTTCGACAGGCTTCATCTCCTCGACGGGCTCCTCCTCGAGGACCTGCATCTCCTGGGTGTCGAAGAGTCGTCGCTGACCGGGGCCTTTCCGACTGATCCTGGCGAGACGCTCCGGTGGGTCCGTCAACTCGATCATCGCCTCACCGGCCTCCTTCCAGGATTGGCCGAGCACCCTGGTCCGCCAGAGGTGTCCCACGACTATCCGCACCGCGGCGGTGATGGGGACCGCCACCAGGACTCCGAGCAGGCCGGCCAAGGTGCCACCGACCACCAGGGCGAGCACGATCACCAGCGGGGACAGATGCACCCTGGTCCTCTGGATCATCGGGGTGATCAGATGATTGTCGAACTGCTGGATGATCACGAAAGCGACGACCGCCCAAACCGCTTGCCAGGGGTCGCCGTTGAGCAGTGCCACCAGCACCGCCAGGGCACCGCCAACGATGGGCCCGAGGAAGGGGATGAGGTTGAGGAACCCGGCGAGGATCCCGATGAGCAGCCAGAAGGGCAGGTCGATCAGCCAGAGGGCGAAGCTGGAGGCGATACCGACGATCACTGCCACCAGGAGCTGGCCTCTGACGAAAGAGCCCAGGGCCAGGCCGACCTCGCTGCCCACATAGGCCACTTCCTCCTGGTAGCGCGGAGGGGTGAACCCGATGGCGTTGGACTTGAACTTGTCCAGATCGATCAGCATGTAGAGGGCGAGCACCGGGGCGAGCCCGATCACTGCGATCGCCTCGGTCACTCCCCTGATCACCTGGCCGGCGCCGGCGCCGAAACCGAAGAGGATCTGCTGCACGGTCTCCTGGTTCGCCGGGTCGTTGATCCACTGCTCGAAGGCGCTCTGGCTGAGGACGGAGTCGAGGTCGATGCCGATGCGCCCGCCCATATCGCGCAGCCAGGCCGTGATGCTGCCGTAGAGGTCGGGCAGCTGGCCGGCGAATGCCACCGCCTGCTCGCTGATGGTGGGGAAGAGAAGGGCGACGCCGGCAACGATGAGAGCGACCAGCACCAGGAAGGCCAGGATCGCTCCCAGCGCCCGGGGAATGCGGAAGCCCTCGAAGACCTTGACCGCCGGCTCGAGCAAGAAGACGAGTCCGAACGCGAAGGCGACCGGGAGCCAAATGATCCGGATCGAGTCCGCCACCCTGAGGAACACGAAACCGAGGACGAGGGCGCCGACGGCGATCCAGGTGATCAAGGCGGCCTGTCTGAGCCGTTCCGAGTACACGATGGCCAGATTCTATCCCGAGGAGGCCTGGGGGTAGACCACGGTCAGTCGGCTGTCTGACGCCACCGAGAGGACCCAGCCGTTTCCCGGGGCGGGGGAACGTGACCCGTCGCTGAGCGCCTCCCAGTCACCAGGCACCTCGGCCTCGCCCACGACCCGGATCGGCGTCCCCGGCGGGACGGTCACCGTGAAGACTCCCACGACGGAGACTGCCGTAGGGCCTGGAATGGTGCCGAGGACGAGGGTGCCGGAACCCTCGGCTTGCACCCCGGCGACTTGGAGCGATGTCAAGTCGGCATGGATGTCCCCTTCCAGGGTCAGGCTCCACGCCGGCGCCGAGCTCAAGACCACGTCCCAGCCTGAGAAGCCATACAGACCGGGTGTTTCGTCGGGGATCAGCTCGATCACAACCGCCGACTCGACCTGCTGCTCCTCGGCATCAGGCACCCCGACCTCACCCCCAAGACGCAGAGATTCCACCCGATAGAGGAAGTCTGCACCCGCTCGGACGCGGAGCTCACCGTCGACCCGGGCCGACAATGCCGCGGTCTCCACGCCATCAGCGGGTGGGCCGACCAGGACCCGGTCCGTGGAGGGCATCAGCGGCCATCCCAGGATATGTGCGGTGGCGAATAGCCCGATGAGCAGTGTGGCGACGAGTGGGACGACCCCCGACAACCTCACCCGGCCCACTCGCCTGCCCCGCACCACCAGGGCGGCCAGGGCCACCAGCACCCACACCGGCCACCACGCCACAAAGTCGAGGAGCAGGGAGCGGCTCAGGTACCCGGTCGATCCCGCGGCCGCAAGCGCCCCTAATAGGAGCAACGGGAGCAGCCAGGTCTTGGGCGCCCCCGAAGAAGGGCCGGGGGCCCGGTGAGTCATTCCTCGTATCCGGACCCAAGGATCATGATCACGTCTGCCCCCTCCTGGAGATCCTCCTCTTCGAGGGGTTGCACCACCGCATCGGGGAGGAACTCGAGAAGCACGTTGGCCTCTGCCGAGAAACCCTCTCGATACCAGATGCGCGACGGATCGAGCTCCGGCTCGTAGTCGTCGGCCTGCAGGGTCTGGTACCCGGCCTCCTCGAGACGCTCGGTCATCCGGCCCGCGGCGCCGGCGAGACCCATGGAGTTGAGCACGACCACCCTCACCTCCTCCGGTGGCCTCACCGGGACGGTTGTGCTGGCGGGAGTGGTCGTGGTGCTGCTCGTGGAGGTGGTCTCGGAGGTGGAGACCGTGGTGGTCGGATCGGTGGTGACGGTGGTCTCGGCAGCAACCAGCGTCGTCGAGGGATCGCCGCCCGGGTTGTCGGCGAGGAGGAAGAGCAGGAAGAAGACCGCGGCGCCCAAAGCAAGGATGCCGAGGACCATCATCGCCAGGTCGCGGTAGAAGCCGCTGGACGAGCCCGACTCGTGCCTACCCCTGCCCTCGGTCATGAGGCAGCCACCTCGCTTTGGCCTTCGATGAGTCGAAGGACCCGCTTGACCGTGAGGGGGTCGTAGGCCAGGGCCGCTCGCTCGCCAACCAGCCGTCCCAGCAGCTCGTAGTAGCGAGCGGAGGTGAGGCCCAACACCC
>CAZAHX010000167.1:0-5016 GCA_964485005.1 uncultured Acidimicrobiaceae bacterium
GGCAAGCTCATGGACGACTGGCTCAACAACATGGGCGACTGGAACATCTCACGCCGCCGCTTCTACGGTCTCCCCATTCCGTTCTATCGCTGTGAGTGCGGTGAGCTGACCGTCATCGGTTCGAAGGCGGAGCTCGCCGAGAAGGCCACGGCAGGCATGGACCAACTCGAAGAGCTGCATCGCCCCTGGATCGACCGGGTCACCATCCGCTGCGACCACTGTGGCAACGAATCCGTGACTCGAATCGCCGAGGTCGGCGATGTCTGGCTCGACGCGGGGATCGTGCCCTTCTCCACTTTGGGGTGGCAGAGCCCGGAGTGGGTGGAGAACGGCAACGCCACCGGTGCTGCGGTCGGCCTCACCAAGGCCGACCTCCCCGACCACGACTATTGGCGGACTTGGTTCCCGGCCGACTGGGTCTCGGAGATGCGGGAGCAGGTGCGGCTGTGGTTCTACTCCCAGCTCTTCATGTCAGTGGCCCTGGTTGGAGAACCTCCCTTCCAGAGGGTGCTCGGTTACGAGAAGATGCTGGCCGAGGACGGCCGGGAGATGCACAAGTCGTGGGGCAACGTGATCGATGCCGAGGAGGCCTTCGAGAGGATGGGTGCCGACGTAATGCGCTGGATGTACTGCGCTCATCACCCCGACCGCAACCTCCTTTTCGGGTATGCCGGCGCCCACGAGGTGCGCAGAAAGCTGCTCACCCTGTGGAACTCGGCTCGTTTCCTCATCGACTACGGGAACATCGAGGGCTTCAACCCCCGGTACGAGGACCTCGACGGCGGCCCCGGAGACGCCGAGCTGGTCGAGATCGACCGCTGGCTTCTGGCCAGGTCGGCACTTCTGGTGACCGAGGCCACCGCAGCCATGGAGCGGTGGAGGGTCGACGAACTCATCGAGCACTTCGACGGATACCTGGACGACCTCTCCAACTGGTATATCCGTCGCAACCGGCGCCGCTTCTACGAATTCGACGATGCCGCCTTCCGCACCCTCTGGGTGGGACTGGTCACCGCCCTCCGGGTGATCAGCCCGGTGATGCCCTTCCTCGCCGAGAACCTCTGGCAGATCCTGGTCGCCGACCCCTGCCCCGATGCCCCCGATTCGATACATCTCGCCGGATGGCCGCAACCCCCGGGCGAGCAAGACCGACAGCTCCTCGAGGAGATGGCGGTGACCAGACGCGTCGTCGACGCCGGGCGCCGGGCGCGGGGGGAGGCAGGGGTGAAACTGCGTCAGCCCCTCCAGGTGGCGGTGGTGCGCGGCGGCGAGCTGGCCCAGCGCCACGCCGACGCCATCCGCGACGAGCTCCGGGTGAAGGAGCTGCGCTTCGACGCCGACACCGACGTCGAAGTGACGATCAAACCCGACTTCTCGGTCGCCGGTCCCCGTCTCGGCTCCAAGGTGAAAGAGGTCGCCGCCGCTCTGGCCAGGGGTGACTACGAGGAGCGGGACGGGAGGGTGATCGCGGTTGGGGAGGAATTGGGACCCGATGAAGTGATCAGATCGGAGCGCCCGATCCTCGAGGGTTGGGTCATCGCCCAGGACGGCGCGGTGAGCGTCGCCGTCGATCCGACGCTCAGCGAGGAGCTCGTGCTGGAAGGGAGGGCACTCGAGCTGATCAGGCAGATCAACGATCAGCGAAAGCAGGAAGGGCTGAACCTGACCGACCGCATCGACTTGCGGCTGCCATCAGAGCATGCCGATCTGGTCGCGGCTCACGGCGAATGGATCGCCTCCGAGGTGCTCGCCACCTCGCTGACCATCGAAGACGGCCTACAACGACCGGAGCTGGCGACCGCGCCGACGCACCCCTGACGCCGGGCCGATCAGGGAAGCGAGTTCTCGTCCTCGCCTTCGTCCTCGTCGTCTTCCCCCCAGTCCTCCTCTTCGAGCTCCTCATCCTCGTCGGAGGCCTCCTCGTCGAAGAGACTGCCTTCCCCGGTCTCCTCGGCATCCTCGAGCCCGGCGTCCTCGGAGGCCTCGGAGATCACGCTCGCCTCTTCCTCGTCCCAGTCCTCGGTGCCCGATGCCTGTCCGCTCCCTGCGGTGTCGGAGGCGATGAGAGCGTCCATCTCATCGAGCTTGTCGGCGACGGCGGTGGCAAGCAGGGCGAGCTGGGTGCGGATGTTGGCAACGTGCTCGGACAACTCTCGCATCTCCGCCTCGGTCTCGGCCTTTTTTGAGTCCCGTTCGGCGACTAACCCGTCGGCCTGCTCACGGGCCTCGTTGACGATGCGATCCGCCTCCTCCTGGGCGGTGGCGAGGGCGCGATCGGCGTCCTCTCGGGCAGCGGCCATGATCTGGTCGGCCGCCGACTGGGCGGCTATCAGAGCCCGGCCCACCGCGCTCTCGTCGGCCACGGGCTCGGGGGCCTTGGCGGCCGACGATCTGGCCTCGGCCAGCTCCTCCTGCAGATCGCGGATGGTCGCCACTACCTGATCGAGGAAATCGTCGACCTCGTCGAGGTCGTATCCGCGAAGGGCCGTCGAGAAAGTCTTCTGTTCGATGTCGGCTGGAGTCAGCATTGGGCAACCCTCTTGAGCGTGGCGGCCAGGTTACGAATCTGCTGGCCCATCGCCAAGCATCACAGGATGGCGATGATGATCTGTACTCCGATGAGGAGGACTATCGGCGAGAGGTCGAGTGCTCCCCCACCGAGCCTGATAGGCGGCACGACCCTTCTGATGGGCAGGATCACCGGGTAGATGATCCGATCCAGGAATGACTGCACCCGGGCCAGGGGGTGGGTGGAGGACACGGGGATCCAGGAGAGGATCACCCAGGCGAAGACGGCGTAGAAGTAGAGGGTGAGGATGAGGACGAGCAAACCGCGGATGTCCACCGCTCAAGGCTTCCCAACGAAAGTACGGTCGACCGTAATTGAGGCGGGGAGCATTTAATCGAGCTCATCGAGTTCGTAGGCTCCCAACGAGGCAAGACGTCGCTTCTCCTCGCGGTTCAGGCTGACCCGGGGTGGGAGCACGAGCACCAACCCATCCCCCACCTTGCGCATGGTCCCGTCCAGGGCGTAAATCAGACCGGAGGCGAAGTCAACCACCCGGCGCACGAGTTCAGGATCGGTCTGGCGCATGTCCATGACCACAGGGGTGCGAGCCCTCACTCTGTCGGCCAGGACGCGGGCGTCGGCGAACTCCTCGACCAGGAGGATGTCGGCACGCACCTCGATGGGGGTCACCAGGGGGCTCGGGGGCGTGTCCGACCTCATCTGGGGGCGGGTGGCGGCCCTTGAGGTGGGCGGCGGCTCCACTCGTCTCCCCTCGGGGATGATGTCGACTGCCCCGCGCCGCTGATATCCGCTCTGGTCGTGTTGTGGCGGGTTGAAGCCGGGGTCGTGTTCGGCCTCGACTTCGTCCTCGTCGACGAGACCCAGGTATACGAGTGCTTTAGAGAAGAGTGAAGTCATCCCACCGCTCCAGGTCAGGTTCTCGGGCCAAAGATAGCCCGTCCCACGCGAATGATCGAGGCACCTTCCTCCACTGCCACCTCGAAGTCGTCGGTCATCCCCATGGACAGCTCCCTCAACTCGGGATGTTGGACCACGAGCCGGTGGCGCAGGACCCGCATCTCCGCGAAGTATCGGCGGCTTTCCTCGGCCCGGTCCGGTGCGGGGGGCATGGTCATCAGCCCAACCACCTGCAGACCCATCGCGGTCAGCCACCCCAGTGCCTCCTCCGCCTCCGATGGCGGCACCCCGGACTTCTGGTCCTCTCCGCCTATGTTGACCTGGAGCAAGACCGGGGGCGGAAGCCCCGGCCCTTTCAACCAGGCCGAGGCCAGCGACCGTCTGTCCATGGAATGGAGGAGATGGGTGCGCTCTCTGACCAGGCCCGTCTTGTTGGACTGCAGGGCGCCCACGAAGTGCCATCTGATGTCGTCGGGAAGCCTGTCGGCCTTTCTCGCCATCTCCTTGGCCCGATTCTCCCCGAAGTCGCGATGACCCATCTCGTAGATAGCCATCACCTCATCGGCGGTCTTCGTCTTGGACACCGCCACCAGGGTGATCTCGTCTGGTGATCGATCGCAACGGGCAGCGGCCGCCTCGACTCGGGAGAGCACTTCCCGATAGCTCATGGCAGCCAGCCGATCGATGCCATGCGCTCCTGTGTCCCGTCTCGACGGTGGCTGAGCATGTCGTCGTGATGCCTGGTGCATCTTCTCGCCGCCCAGATCTCGAGACCGTGGAGTTGGTCCCGAAGCACGCCCTCCAGGTCCACCGACTCTGTGCCCCAGGATGTGGTGGCCACCCGCCCGGGGAAGAGCCGGCTGACCTCGGGGCCGACTTCGAAGCAGCACGGACCTATGCCGGGGCCGATCGCCGCCCGGTGAGGAGCGCCCCCGTGTCGTGACATCTCCTCCCTGAGGGCGCCGACGACTTCGGAAGCCGCCCCTCGCCAACCGGCGTGGGCCACCCCGACCAAGGTGTCGGAGCGCAAGACCACCCCATGGCAATCGGCGGTGAGGACGACAAGCGGAAGCCCGGGCACTTCGGTGAAGACGGCATCCGCCTCGCCCAGGTCGCCCGGCTCGCGGGCCTGCACCACCGTGGACCCATGAACCTGCCGCACCGTCGCCCAGTCGTCGGGGATCTCCAGCTCAGAGCTCACCCGGCGTCGGGCTCGACGATCGCCGCGCATGTCGCCCTCATCAGCGTCGGTGAAGGCCGCGCCCCTCCACCCGGGGGCGGAGATCATCCCTGGACGAAGCTCGGGATCTCCAGATCGTCCTCGGTCCGGGCCGATGTGGTGTCGGTCGTGGCTCCGCGGCCGAACGGCCGATTGGCACGGCGCCGGCCTTCGAAACCGGCTGCGATCACGGTGACCTTCATCTCCTCGCCGAGATCGTCGTCGATGATGGCTCCGAAGATGATGTCGGCCTCGCTGTCCGCGTGGTCGGCAACCACCCGGGCAGCCTCCGTCGCCTCGTGAAGAGTCATCGAAGTCGGGCCCGAGACCGAGAGGAGGACACCCTTTGCCCCGTCCATGGAGCTCTCCA
>CAZAHX010000168.1:0-4995 GCA_964485005.1 uncultured Acidimicrobiaceae bacterium
ATCGCAAGATCCGGGCGTGTTGCCGTGCCCGGGAGTGCGAGCATCCCCCGGCCGACTTTCACAAATATGCCGTCGCCGATCCTTCTATCGAGTGTCGACCTGGAGAGACCGAGCGCTATCGCCTCATGTGTGGACACTATGCCGCCGTTGCGACGGGCGAGCTCGATGACCTCCCGGGTCTTGCTCATCCCCCGACCATGGCCACCCGAGATGGTGATTGGAAGACTCTCGTTGTTTCTCGAGGCTGTGTGACCCATATCCGGGCCCCACTACCTGAGGTTCGCGGTAAAACGGTGGCCGCGTACTCCCCGGGCACCGTGGAGGCGGGGTGCACTAGCGTGAGCGGCCCGTCCCCGGAACAGAGAGGAAGATTTGACGACGCGGTCCATTCCTGGCCCCAACGGGCGCACCGCCCATGTCGACCCCTTCTGCACCGCTGGGCTGCCCCCGGTGGAGCAGTGGCCGTTGATGCACTGGGATGACCCGCGGTTCGACTATCCGGGGCAGATGAACGCCGGGGCTGTGCTCCTCGACGATGCATTGGGTCGAGATTGGGGGGACCGGCCCTGCATGATCGCCGCCGACGGCTCGGTGAGCCTGAGCTATGGCGAGCTGCATGATTGGTCCAACCGCATCGCGCGAGTCCTGGTGGAGGATCTCGGCCTCCAGCCGGGCAACCGGGTGCTGTTGCGTTGCTTCAACCACCCCTGGTCGGTCGCCGCCTGGTTTGGCGTCTTGCGCGCCGGGGGGGTGGTGGTGACCACCATGCCTCTTCTCCGCGCCGGAGAGCTCGACACCACCATCGAGAAGGCGGAGATCGGGCTGGCGTTATGCGACGCGCGGCTGATGGAGGAGATGGAGAAGGTGACCAGCGATGTGGCGGTGGTTCCCTGGGGCGGCGGGGGCGCCGAAGACCTGCTGGTACGGGCCGAGTCGAAGTCGGAGGGGTTCACCCCCGTCGACACCGCTGCGGACGACGTGGCCCTTCTCGCCTTCACCTCGGGCACCACCGGCACACCCAAATGCACTATGCATTTCCACCGCGATGTCCTCGCCATCGCCGACATGTTCAACCCGATCCTTCAGCCCGTGGCCGACGACGTCTTCTGTGGCAGCCCGCCTTTGGCCTTCACCTTCGGCCTCGGTGGGCTGGTGATCTTCCCGATGCGGGTAGGGGCCTCGACGGTGCTCACCGAGCGCCCCGGCGACGAGTTCCTCGAAGCAATCTCCCGGCTCCGGCCCACAGTCTGTTTCACCGCCCCCACCGCATACCGGGGGATGCTCGCGATGACCGGCCAGTACGACATCTCCTCGCTCCGGACCGGTGTCTCGGCAGGCGAGACCCTGCCCAAGCCCACCTGGGAGCAGTTCCGGGCGGCGACCGGGGTCGAGTTGATCGATGGCATCGGCTCTACCGAGATGCTGCACATCTTCATCTCTGCCTCCGGTGATGACATCCGCCCCGGCGCCACCGGCCGGCCCGTTCATGGGGTGCGAGCGCAGGTGGTCGACGACGAAGTGAACCCAGTGGCAGACGGTGAGGTGGGCCTGCTCGCGGTGCAGGCGCCCACCGGGTGCCGCTACCTGAATGACGACCGGCAGACCGAGTATGTGAGGAAAGGCTGGAACCTCACCGGCGACTCCTACATCAAGGACGCCGACGGCTACTTCTGGTACCAGGCTCGGACCGACGACATGATCATCTCCTCGGGCTACAACATCGCCGGGCCCGAGGTGGAGGCGTCGCTGCTCCGCCACCAGTCGGTGGCCGAATGCGCCGTGATCGGTGTCGCCGATGAAATGAGGACCCAGGCGGTCAAGGCGTTCGTCGTCCTCCGCCCCGATGTCGACCCGAGCGACGAGCTCGCCGCCGAGCTGCAGGGCTTCGTCAAGACCGACATCGCTCCCTACAAGTACCCGAGGGAGGTGGAGTTCGTCACGGCCCTGCCCAAGACCCAGACCGGAAAGGTGCAGCGCTACCGGCTGCGGGAGCTGGAGGAGTCGAAGACCGAGTCATGACGACGACAAGTGAACCCAAATCGAATAGGGAGGTATGAATGACCGTTCTCGCCAATCTGACAGGGGCACTCGCCTCGGGGTCGGTGGAGGTGATCGATCTCACCGCCCCGTTGTCGAGTGAGACGCCGCTGCTCGTGTTGCCCCCCGAGATGGGTCAGACAGCCCGTTTCGAGCTCGAGGAGATCTCCAAATACGACGACCGCGGCCCGGGCTGGTACTGGAACAACTTCCACACCGGTGAGCACACCGGCACCCATTTCGACGCACCGATCCATTGGGTGACCGGGAAGGACAAGCCCGACATCGCGTCGGTCCCCGTCTCCGCTTTCGTCGCCCCGGCGGTAGTCATCGACGTGACCAGCCAGGTGGCCGAAGACCCCAACTTCCTCATCGAGAAGAAGCACCTCGACGCCTTCGAGGAGGAGCACGGACCGTTCCCCGAGGGCGGCTGGCTGCTCTGCCGCACGGGATGGTCCTCTCGCACCACCCAGGAGGAGATGGTCAATATGACCGAGACCGGCCCGACCAGCCCGGGCATGTCGGTGGAGTGCGCCCGGTGGGTGGCCGAGGAGTCGGTGCTGCAGGGGATCGGTGTGGAGACGATCGGGACCGACGCCGGGGCCGCCCACTCCTTCGACCCACCCTTCCCCTGCCACGCGTTCTTCCTCGGCGCCGGCAAGTACGGGTTGGCCCAGTTGCAGAACCTGGACAAGCTGCCCCCCACCGGTGCGGTGGTGATCGCATCACCACTCAAGATCGTCACCGGCTCGGGATCACCGGTGAGGGTGCTCGCCCTGGTCGAGCGCTGATTCGCTCGCTGAGGGCTGCAACCTGATCGGAGCCCGCGGCCCGAGTTCAGCCGGATGAGGACCTACGACGCGGTGGTTGTCGGCGCCGGACACAATGGCCTCGCCGCTTCGGTCATGCTGGCGTCGGCAGGTTGGAGCGTCCTCGTGTTGGAGAGAAACGACGCTCCGGGCGGTGCCGTCCGCACCGAGGAGGTGACGCTTCCTGGATTCCGGCACGACCTGTTCGCCACCAACATGAACCTGTTCGCCGGCTCTCCTTTTGCTGCGGAGTTCGGGGAGGAGCTCGCAGGACACGGGCTGACCTTCGCCCGCTGCGACAAGCCGTTCGGTTCTGTGTTCCCCGGCGATCGGTTCATCGGAGTGTCCACCGACGAGGCCGAGACACTCCGGACCATCGAAGCGGTTGCGAGCGAAGACCGCGACGCCTGGACCAAGCTCGCTGAGTGGTTCGGCGCCGTGGCCCCGCACATCTTCCCCCTTTTGGGGACGTCGATTCCCTCGGTGAAGGCGGCGAAGGCGCTCTTCCGTGGCAGCCGCGTCCTCGGCGCGACTTGGCCGCTCGACCTGGCACGTCTCGTCCTGCAGTCGTCGCGGCAATTCACCGAAGAGCATTTCTCATCGCCCGAGGTGAGGGCCCTCTGTGCCTCATGGGGCATGCACCTCGATCTCCCACCGGATGCTCCCGGAGGCGCCCTGTTCTCGTTTCTCGAGACGTTTGCCTCGAACATGAATGGCATGGTGCTGGCCAAGGGAGGTGCCAGCGCGATGATTGAGGCCCTGGTTGCGGTACTGGAGGGACATGGCGGCCAGATCGAGCTCGCTACTCCGGTCACCCAGGTTCTGGTCGAGGACGGCAAGGCCTTAGGTGTCGAGTTGGCATCAGGCGAGCGGGTCGCTGCCAATCGCGCCGTGATCGCCAACCTGACCCCCAAAGTCCTCTTCGGCCCTCTGGTCCCCGAGCCGGCTCTGCCGGTGCGCTTCTTGGAGCGGGTCGAGGCCTTTGCCCATGGTCCCGGTGGCCTGATGGTCCACTTGGCCATGGAAGACCTGCCCGACTGGCGGGCGGGCGACCACGTGAAGGAGTGGGCGTATGTCCACATCGGGCCGTACATGGAGGACATGACGCTGGCCTATCAGCGTGCGGTTGCAGGTCTGCTTCCGGAGCGGCCCCTGCTGATCGTCGGCCAGCCCACCGCGGTTGATCCGAGCCGCGCTCCCCGGGGCAAACACGTGCTCTGGGTCCAGGTCCGGTTCGTGCCGAGCGAGATCCACGGCGATGCCGCCGGCGAGATCGAGGGCCGGGACTGGGAGACGGTGGGAGAGGCATATGCGGACCGTGTTCTCGCCATCATCGAGGAGTACGCACCGGGCACGACCGAGAAGGTGCTCGGGCGGCACGTGCTGACGCCCGACGACCTCGAGGACTACAACCCGAACCTGATCGGGGGCGATTCGCTGGGCGGTAGTCATCATCCGATGCAGTTCGCCGGGCTCCGTCCGTTCCCGGGGTGGACGAAGTACCGAACCCCGATCGACCGTCTCTACATGTGTGGGGCGTCGACCTGGCCCGGGGCCGGCGTAGGCGCCGGATCCGGTTACCAGTTGGGAAAGGAGCTGACCCGGACGAGGAACCGCATCCCCGGCTTGGGGAGCATCTAGCGGACCGCTAGCGGAATGGCCAGCGGAACTCCCGGCTGGCTGTGAGGCCGTCTGGTTTGAACAGCAGCACCAGCAGCATCAACAGTCCTAGCACCAAGAGCCGGGTACCGCCTGGGAGCTCGAAGTCGAGTGATCCGAATGTGATCCCTCGGGTGGCTTCGGCGAGCAGAGCGTTGAGCCCGGCGATGAGCAGAGTACCCAGGACAGCACCCCACAGACTCCCGATACCACCGACAACGAGCATCGCCAGCGTGATGAAAGTCAGATCGAGGAAAACCTGCTCGGTGGTGATGCTTCCCAGGAGGTGCACGAGGAGCCCTCCGGCGAATCCGGCAAGTACGCCGCTCAACGTGAAGGCCCACAGTCGCTCACCATGGATGTCGATGCCGCTGCTCTGAGCGACGAGCGCGTCCTCCCGCGTCGCCCGCAGACGTCGCCCTCGCCCACTCAACTGATAGGTGAACGCGATCGTCATGACCAGCAGCAAGCCGATCGTCGCCTGGATGAA
>CAZAHX010000169.1:0-4966 GCA_964485005.1 uncultured Acidimicrobiaceae bacterium
GTGTCGGTGGCGGCGGCGGTGAGACCGTACCCGCCGTCGGAGACCGAGGTGGTGTCCCAGGCCACCGACCATCCGTCGGAGCCGTCGGTGTCGGTCCCGATCGGGAAGGTGCCGCCGTCGGCCTGGTAGGAGAACTCCACCTGGGTGACGCCCTCGTCGTCGGTGGGCTCGGCTACGACCGTGACGGAGCCGGAGACCGCTTCGCCATCCCCCGGCTCGGTGATTGCCACCGTGGGCGGGCCATCGAAGTTGTCGACGGTCACCGAGATGGTGTCGGTGCCGGTCTGGCCGGGCCCGTCGCTGGCGACGGCGGTGAGGTCGTGGGCGCCGTCTCCGAACGTCGTGCTGTCCCAGTCCGCCGACCAACCGTCGGAGGGGCTGGCATCGACGCCTAGAGAGACGTCGTCGACGAAGAACTCCACCTGGGCGACGTCGTGGTCGTCGGTGGCGTCGGCGGTGATGGTAACCAAACCCGAGACGGTGGACCCGTCGGCGGGGCTGGTGATCGCCACCGTGGGCGGCTGATCACCCGAGGCTGTGTCACAGCTCCCGTCCCCACCCAGGGCCGTCGCGTTGACGAAGAGCAGCGGCTCGGTCGACCCGTCGCCGGCATGCTCGTTGCTGAATCCACACTGGTGACTCTGGGGCAAGGCCGCATCCACCAGGGTGGCGCGCACTGAGTCGACGTCGGCCTTGGTGAAGGCACCGTCACCGTTGCGATCGCGCCCGAATGCGGCGATGTAGAGAGCGGCACTTCCGGCCACATGAGGGCTGGCCATGGAGGTCCCCGAGATGGTGTTGTAGGTGCCATCCAGCCAAGTCGAGATTATGCAGACGCCGGGAGCGGCCAGCTCGACCAGCGGCCCGAAATTGGAGAAGTCAGCCAGGGTGTCGTCCTGGTCGTCTCGACAGGTCGGCGATCCGGCGGCTCCGGCCAGACCGTCGAAGTCGGCAAGGGCCGACACGGTGATCACGTCCGGATGATTGGCCGGGCTGAAGCTGGAGGCGTCCTTGCCGGAGTTCCCGGCCGCCACCGCATAGACCACCCCGGCGGCCACTGAGTTGCTGATGGCGTCGTCGAGAGCGGTGGAGGCGCACTCGCAGCCCAGGCTCATGTTGGCCACGTCGATCTCTGCTGCGTACTGGGTCACGGTGTCGATACCGGCGATGATCCAGGAGAGGTAGCCGCTGCCGTTCTGGTCGAGCACCTTCACCGACCAGAGACGGGCTCCCGGGGCCACCCCGACGACACCGATGTCGTTGTCGAGTGCGGCCGCGGTCCCCGCGACATGGGTGCCGTGCCCGTTTTTGTCGAGCAGGTTCCCGGTGCTCCCGCTGCACTGTGGGAAGAGGATGCTCGAGGTGCAGTCGGTGGCCCGGGTCACATACAGGTCCGGATGGGTGTAGTCGATCCCGGTGTCGATGACGGCTATGTCGACATCGGCGCGGGTGTCGGTCCCGTCGATGGCGGCGTGTGGGTTGAGCTCCGATTCGGAACGGTCGATACCGGTGGGGAGGCTCTGCGCGAAGGCCTGGAACACCTGATCGGGCTCGAAATAGGCCACCCTGGGGTCCCGTGACAGTGCGTCGAGGCGATCGGCGGGCACCTCGGCCGAGAATCCCTTGAGGGCGTGGCGGTAGACGAATCCCAAGTTCGCGTCATGACGGTCGGACAGGTCCCTGGCCGTCTGCGCCGGGTCGGCGACGTTGTCGTGGAGGACCACCACCACCCGTTCCATGGCCACAGCCGCCTGCGACGGGGCCGGCAAGATGGGGGCCGTCGCCATCACCAACATCCACACCGACAGGACCGCCACCTTGGAACGCATATCTCGCAGACCCTCCCTGCTACCGCGGAGGGTCAGGCTACCTCACGCGCAGTGGTCGCACAATGGGAGTCGATCCCCGGCTAGTCGGGGGCGCCCGTGGACATGGCCAGGGCTATCGCTTCGTCGATGCCCAGCCCATATCCCTCCTCGTACATCTTCATGGTCGCCTCATCTGCTTTGGCGAGGAAGTCGTTGAGTTCGGGATACTCATTGAAACTGACGTCGCCGATGGCCACTCCGGTGTCTGCCTTGAGCCGATGCGCCGCCCCACCGAGCCGGGCCGCAGTGGGCCCGTCGCCTTCCATCACCGAGACCACCGCGAGCACCTCAAAGATCAGAGTCAGCGCCGACACGTCGAGGACGGTGGAGAAGAGCTCCATGGACTGTAGGAGATGACGGCGCGCCTCCTCCGGCTCACCCTTGTGCTGATGGGCGTAACCGATGAGGAACAGAGCCCAACCCAGGTCGAAGGGCCGGTCGAGGACCTCGAATTCCTCCGCAGCCCTCTGCGAGTATTCGATCTGATCGTCCCACATCTGCTTGAACCCGGCGAAGTTCGAGAAGCCCCAGTAGGCGCGACCCACCCCGACCCGCCAACCGACCCGCTCTGAGATCTCCAGCGACTCTTCGAGCAGCTTCCGGACTCGCTCGTAGTCGCCGCCGAAGGCGATCGGAAAGCTCATGTTGTAGAGCGCCTCGGCGACCTCACGCTCGTCACCGCACTCCCGATACAACGCGAGAGCCTCCGAATAGGGGTCGATGGTCTCCTCCCACCTCCCCTGCCAGTAGAGAATCCCGGCCAGGGCGGTCAACGCAGCGGCCCGGGACCGTGGATCCCCCCCCTCCAGGGCGAGGGCCGATTCGGTGCGCTGTTTCCCCTCCTGGAGATGCCCCCGAATCTGCCAGAACCGCCACAGGGCGCCAACGAGTCGCAGAGCGACGTCGGCATGCCCGTTCCTGGTGGCCCAGTCGAGCGCCGCCCTCATGTTGTCGTGGTCGAGGGTGAGACGCTGGAGCCAGTGCCCCTGACGAGAGGTCAACAACTCGGCTCTCGCCGACTCGGCGACCTCCAGATAGGCGTCGGCGTGACGCTCCTGCATCTCGTCCTCTCCACCCCGGGTGGTGAGAGCGGCGTAGCCGTACTCTCTTATGACCGTCAGCATCCGAAAGCGGGGCTCACCCGAGGTTTCGGTCTGCACCAACAGGCTGTTCTCGACCAGGACGACCAGACCATCGAGCACGTCGATGCCCCCCTCCCCGGGACGGCAGACCGTCTCGGCCTCGGTGAGGGCGAACGACCCCGCGAAGACGGAGCATGCCTCGAACAGATGTCTCGTCGGCTCCTCGAGCAAGTCATAGCTCCATCCGATGGCATCGACGATGGTCTGCTGACGGGCGGGCAGATCAGAGCTCGCGCTCGAGAGGAGACGGTTGTCCAGCCGCTGCAGAATCAGCTCCGGAGTGAGGCTGCGCATCCGGGACGCGGCCAGCTCGATGGCCAGGGGAAGCCCGTCGAGTCGAGAGGCGATCGAGCTGATGGTGGCGACGTTGCCCGCAGTCAGCTCGAAGTCGGGGCGGACGGCGGCGGCTCTCCTGGCGAAGAGCTGCACACCGGCCCAACGATCGGCGTCGTCGACGCTCACCTCGCCCGCGGTGGGGACCGGCAACGGCGGCACCGGAAACTCTCGCTCTCCCGTGATCCGCAGCGGGGCTCGCGAGGTGACGATCAGTTTGAGATCGGGCGCCGAGCCGAGAAGCTTGGCGACCAGAGACGCCCCCTCGAGCAACTGCTCGAAGTTGTCGAGAACGAGCAGGACCTGCTTGTCGGCCAGGTATCGAGTCAGGTGCTCTGTGGGATCGACATTGCCCGCGGTGGTCAAACCCAGCTCCCCAAGAATCGCAGTCGGGATCAGCTCGACATCGTGAATGGTCGACAACGGCACGAAGAAGCCACCGTCTTCGAACTCAGACTCCAGCATGCGGGCTAGCTCGATCGACAGCCGGGTCTTGCCGGTGCCTCCTGGGCCGGTGAGGGTGACCAGACGATGCTCTCGCATCATCGTCGCCCCCTGCTCCAATTCTCTGCCTCGACCCACGAACTCGTTGAGGGGCGTCGGGAGGCGGGAAGTCGTGTCGGCCGCATGGGGCGGGGGGAAGTCCGAGGGCAGCCCGTCGATAGACAGTTGGAACAGGCTCTCCGCCTCGGGCAGATCGGCGAGCCGATACTTCCCCAACTCCACCATTTCCGTTCCCGCGGGCAGACGATCACCGGCCAGGCGAGCGGTGACCGCGGAGAGGACTACCTGGCCCCCATGCGCCGATGCCGATATCCGGGCGGCGCGGTGGACGTCCACCCCCACATAGTTGTCACCTCCCAGGACGGCGCTCGCCGTGTGCAGACCGAGCCGAACTGCCAGATCGACATCTTGCTCCCACTCCTCGGCCGAAAGGGCACGCATCAGCTCCGTAGCGGCCGCGATCGCCTCTGGCACGTCCTCGAAGACCGCGAAGAAGGAGTCTCCCTCGGTAGCCACCTCGACGCCCTGGTGGTCCCCCAGGACGGCGCGGACCAGGTCGTGATGGCGTTGCAGCACCCGGGCGAAGACCTCATCACCCAACTGGCGCACCAGCCGGGTGGACCCCGCCACGTCGGTGAACATGAAGGTGACGGTCCCGGTGGGCAGTTCCCGCCCGGGCGTCGTAACTCGATTCATCGTCTCTCGTTCCAACCTTTCGATCATATGTATCAGCCTGGTTTCACGGAAGCCGCCGCCAGCGCGTAGTTTCAGCATCACGGCAGACTCGAAGAGGAGGACCCACCATTCGCGCCACATGTGAGCACATCGACCAGATCCGCGAGGTCACGCCGTCTGGCGACGGTTGCCAGCAGTGCCTCGACATGGGAGACACTTGGGTGCATCTCAGACTCTGCCTCACCTGCGGCCAAGTCGGCTGTTGTGAGAGCTCGAAGAACACGCACGCCCGCAAGCATTCCCACGCCAGCGGTCATCCCATCGTCCAGTCCTTCGAGCCGGGCGAGACCTGGCGGTGGTGCTACCCCGACACCATGTTGGTGGGTTGAGCGTGGTCAAGCCGGTCATCCTCGCCGTCGACGACGAGCCGCAGGTCCTCGCAGC
>CAZAHX010000170.1:0-4867 GCA_964485005.1 uncultured Acidimicrobiaceae bacterium
CCTTCTACACCACCAAGGAGCCGGGCAAGGGAACCGGCCTCGGCTTGCACACGGTCCACTCCATCATGGGACGCATCGGAGGGGACATCAGCGTGGACAGCTCACCGGAGGGCACAACGTTCACCGTCACGGTGCCCGTGAGCTCCTGAGGGGGCTAGAGGCGAAGACATCCCGCTGTATCAATACCGCACGGCATGACAGGCCGGCGAACTGAATAACCAACCCCGATCAACATCCCCGGTCGTCACCCTTGGGCAAACATCAGCAAGGACGCAGGCTCGGGGCGACACGTCCCTGCCGCAGTTTGATAGGTTCGGCGGCACAGGCCTACCGAAAGGACCTTCGATGGAAGTTTCCATGACAGTGAACGGGAGGACGGTATCGGCCGACGTCGAGCCTCGCACCCTCCTCGTCGACTTCATCAGAGACGAACTCAACTTGACCGGGACGAACGTGGGGTGTGACACCAGTCAGTGCGGAGCATGCACCGTGCACATGGACGGCATGGCCGTCAAGTCATGTACGGTGCTCGCCGCGCAGACCGATGGATCGAGCATCACCACGATCGAAGGCCTGGCGTCCGATGGCCAACTGCACCCTATGCAGCAGGCATTCTGGGACGCCCACGGTCTCCAGTGCGGATTCTGCACTCCGGGCATGATCATGGCCTCCGTGAAACTCGTCGAAGGAAATCCCGGCATCGACGACAAAGAGGTGCGCCACGGTCTGGAGGGCAACTTCTGCAGATGCACCGGCTATCAGAACATCGTCAACGCAGTCAAAGCAGGTGCCGCTGCGATGGGAGGTCAATCATGAGCAAGTACATGGGCACAGCGGTGAAGCGTGTCGAAGACCCGCGCTTCCTCCAGGGCCACGGCAGGTATGTGGCCAACCTAGCGCTCCCGGGCATGGTCCACGTGGCCGTGAAGAGGAGCCCTCTGGCACACGCCAAGATAAACGGCATCGACACCTCTGAAGCAGAGGCGCTCGAGGGCGTGATCGCGGTGTTCACAGGACAGGATCTCGTCGATGGGGGGTGCGGAACGCTTCCCTGTGGCTGGACACCACCCAACATCACGATGCCCGTCCATTACCCGGTGTGCATCGACAAGGTCCGCCACGTAGGCGATGAGGTCGCCGTCGTTGTCGCTGAGAGCCCCTCTATCGCCGAAGATGCCCTCGACCTGATCGACGTCGATTACGAACCGCTCCCGGCGGTGGTCGACGCCCGTCAGCCTGCAGGCGAATGGCCGGTGGTCCACGACGACATGGACTCGAACATCAGCTATCACTGGCCGCTCGGCGACGAAGACGCCACCAATCAGGCGCTCGCCGACTCCGATCACGTGATCGAGTTGGAACTCGTCAACCAGCGGCTGATCCCCAACGCAATGGAGCCGCGGGCATGTGTTGCCCAGTGGGACTCGTTCGACGAGTCGATGACCGTGTGGTCCACGAGTCAGAACCCCCACACCATCAGGCTCCTGCTCAGTGCGTTCACCCTGGGGATCCCAGAGCAAAAGCTCCGCGTCGTCTCCCCGGACGTCGGCGGCGGATTCGGGAGCAAGATCTTCCACTATCCCGAAGAGGTGATCGTCCCCTGGGTGGCGCGAGAGGTCAATCAGCCGGCGAAGTGGGTCTCCACCCGCTCCGAGTCGTATGTCACCGACCGCCATGGCCGGGATCATGTGAGCACGGCCAAGCTCGGGGTGAACAACGACGGGACGTTCACCGGTCTGCACGTCACTACTTGGGCGAATATGGGTGCGTATCTCTCGACCTTCGCCCCGCTGATTCCGACTGCTCTCTACATAACGCTGCTGTCGGGTGTGTACAAGATCCCAACGATCTTCGGCGAGGCCTACGGCACCATGACAAACACGGTCCCCGTGGACGCATACCGGGGCGCCGGCCGTCCCGAGGCGAGCTATCTCCTTGAGACGATAGTCGACGTCGCAGCGCGCGAGCTGGACATGGACCCGGTGGAGCTGCGTCGCAAAAACCTGATCCCGCCCGACGAGTTCCCATACCAGACGCCGGTGGCCCTGCAGTACGACAGCGGGAATTACCCCAAGCTCTTCGAGAAGATCGAAGCGCTCTCTGACTACAAGTCCCTGAGAGAGGAACAGGAAAAGGCAAGAGCGGAAGGTCGACTCGTCGGCATCGGGTTCGCCAGCTGCATCGAGGCCAGCGGTCCCGCCCCGTCTGCTGCCGCAGTCGGCCTGGGCGCCGCCATCGGCCTGTTCGAGAGTGGCAGCATCCGGGTTCACCCCACCGGCAAGATCTCAGCCTTCACCGGCTCCCACTCTCACGGGCAGGGTCACGAGACGACATTTGCCCAAATCGTGGCGGACGAACTCGGGGTCCCCATGGGAGACGTCGAGATCATCCATGGTGACACCGACCGAATCCAGTACGGCGTCGGCACTTACGGCAGCCGAAGCGCTGCCGTCGGGGGCAGCGCCCTCGTCGTGAGCGCCGAGAAGGTGAGGACCAAGCTGAAGAAGCTGGCGGCCCACATACTCGAGGCCTCTGTCGACGACATGGTCTACGACCAGGATGAAGGTGCCGTCCATGTGGCAGGATCGCCCGAATCCAAGAAGACCTTCGCGGAGCTCGCCTTTGCCGTCACGACGGCGGACAATCTCCCGGAGGGTATGGAGCCCGGACTGGAGGAGACCTCCTTCTACGATCCGGTGAATTTCACCTTCCCCTACAGCGCACATGTGGCACAGGTCGAAATAGATCCGCAAACAGGCGAAGTCGAGCTTCAGAGGTACTTTGCAGTCGACGACGTCGGCAATGTCATAAATCCTCTGATCGTCGAGGGCCAGATCGTTGGCGGCATTGCCCAAGGCGTCGGCCAGGCCCTGTGGGAGCACGGCATCTACGACGACGACGGGCAACTCCTGTCCGGCTCGATGCTGTCCTATGCGGTACCCCGTGCGGACGGGTTCCCGTCGATAGAGGTCGACCGGATCGAGACACCGTCGCCCCACAACCCGCTCGGAGTGAAAGGGGCTGGTGAGATGGGGACCATCGCCGCCACCGTGACGGTCTCGAATGCCGTCTTGGATGCGTTGGCTCCCCTCGGCATCAGACACCTGAACATGCCGCTGACGGCCGAGAAGATCAGTAATGCAATAGTCGCTGCGAATGGGGGAGGTAACTGATGTATCCACGACCGTTCGAATACGTGAGAGCCGGCTCCATCGAGGAGGCACTCGACCTCAAGTCCGAGACGGGTGGCAGGTTCATCGCCGGTGGGCACAGCTTGTTGCCGATGATGAAGTTACGAATGACAGCTCCCGATGCGCTGGTGGATATCGGCAGAATCGACGGGCTCCGCGGGATCTCCGGCAACGGTGGATTCACGATCGGCGCGCTCACCACTCATTCGATGGTGGCGTCAGAGAGAGCCGACGCCTTTCCGGCCGCACTCCGCGAGGCGGCTTCGATGATCGGCGACCCGCAGGTTCGCAACCGCGGGACCGTCGGTGGCAACGTTGCCCACGCCGATCCCGCATCGGACCTGCCCACCGTATTCGCTGCACTCGGAGCCACGATGTCAGCCGAATCCAAGAGCGGGACCCGTGACATCGGGGCCTCTGATTTCTTCACCGGTCTGTTCGAATCGGCGTTGAGCGGCGACGAGCTGCTCACCGGGATCAGGGTCGACGCCGAGTCGGATGGCACAGGGTCGGCGTATGCGAAGCTGTTCAACCCGGCTTCCCGCTACGCCGTCGTGGGCGCCTGTGCGGTCGTTGACGTAGGCAACGACGGCAGCTGCACGTCGTGCACGGTGGCCGTCGGGGGTTTGACCGCGCACGCCATCGTCCTCGAGTCGGTTGGCACCGCAATAGTGGGCAAGCCCGTGACCGAGGAGAACGCCGAGGTAGCGGCCCAAGCTGCGGTCGACGAGGTCGGTGAAGACGTAATTGGTGACGTCTACGCCGGGGCCGACTATCGAAGACGGATGCTGCCGGTGTTCGTGGCTCGTGCGTTGACAGCGGCTGCATCGCGCGCCGCCTGAGTCCATCGCCTTGTGAGCGGTGAGGCCGCCGGTACACGGTGGCCTCACGCGCCCGGCCCGGGCGCATCCAAGCGCTCTCGTCGTCGCAGCGGGCGACCTACGCGGTTCGAGCTGTTGGTCGGCTAGCGTGTTGTCCCGCATGGAAGTGACAATGACCGTCAACGGGAGGGCCGTCTCGGCCGACGTAGAACCACGAACCCTCCTGGTCCATTTCATCCGAGAGCACCTGAGGCTCACCGGCACCCACGTCGGCTGTGAGACGGGCTATTGCGGCGCTTGCACCGTCCTCGTCGACGGGAAGAGCGTCAAGTCGTGCACGATGTTCGCGGTTCAGGCCGAGGGAGCCGCCATCTCGACGATCGAGGGCCTGGCGAGCGACGGACAGCTTCATCCCGTGCAAGAGGGATTCTGGGAACGCCATGGTCTCCAATGCGGGTTCTGCACCCCGGGGATGATCATGTCCTCGATAGCCCTCCTCGAGGAGAACGACAGCCCGACCGAAAATGAGATCCGCCACGGTATCGAGGGCAACCTCTGCCGGTGCACCGGCTACCACAACATCGTCCGCGCGGTGGAATACGCCGCAGCCAAGATTCGGGGCGAAGAGCCGCCCCCGCCCGACTGGGAAGATCGGCACTGAACATGTATCCGAGAGAATTCGACTACGTAGCCCCGGGATCTCTCGACGAGGCGTTCAGCGCCCTCGGGGACGACTCGAAGGTGTTGGCAGGAGGGATGAGCCTCATCCCCTTGATGAAGATGCGACTCTTCTCCCCCGGCGTGGTCGTAGACATCGGGCGGATACCCGGGCTCGACTCGATCGAGGACGACGGT
>CAZAHX010000171.1:0-4828 GCA_964485005.1 uncultured Acidimicrobiaceae bacterium
TTGACGTTGAGGAAGTAGGAGCGGACGTCGGGATCTCCGGTCTGGCTCGAAACCTTCTTGGCGAGACTGTTGGCCACGGCCTTGGCGATGAGGGTCTTGCCACAGCCGGGGGGGCCGTAGAGCAGGATGCCCTTGGGCGGCTCCAACTCGTACTCCTTGAACAGGTCACGGTGCAGGTACGGCAGTTCCACGGTGTCGCGGATCTGCTCGATCTGCTCGGCCAGCCCACCGACCTGCTCGTAGGTGATGTCGGGGACTTCCTCCAGGATCAGTTCCTCGACTTCTGGACGCTCCATCTTCTCCAGGATGAGTCCGGTCTTGGGGTCGATGCGGACGAAGTCGCCGGCGCGGAGGTAGGCGTCGGCCATGGCGTCGGAGCGATTGAGCACCCGCTCCTCGTCGGCGTGAGCGATGACCACGATCCGTCCGTCGGTGAGAGCCTCCCTGACCCGAACGACGTCGCCGGACGGCTCGAAGAACCGGACGTCGATGATGTTGAAGGCCTCGTTGAGGAGTACCTCCTGGCCCACCTGGAGCTGTTTGACCTCGACGGAGGGTTGCGCCGCCACTCTGAGCTTGCGGTTGCCGGTGACTACGTCGACCGTCCCGTCCGGGTTGATCTGGAGGACGGTCCCGAAGTTGTTGGGGGGGGTGGTGAGCTTCTCGACTTCTTCGCGCAGGACCCCGAGCTGCTCCCTGGCCTCCTCGAGCAACTGGGACAGCTTGTCGTTCTGGGACACGCTGCGGTCGAGACGGTCACGAAGGTTGGAGAGGTCGGACTCCAGCTCCTCGACGCGCCCCGGCGACTCGCGGATGCGACGCCGCAGGAAGGTGATCTCCTCCTCTAGCGCCGCCACGACGTTGCGCAGCTGGGCGGCGTCCTCCTTGTTGCGGCCTTCGTCCACGGCTACCTCCTGGCGATTGGTGGCCTCTGGTCAGTATACGAACGGCCCCGCCTACTTCCTCGGGTTACCAATATCGTCACGCGTCGGGGGTTCTTTCGGTTCTTCTCATAAACACCAGGAAGCCGGTGTGCCCGACCATGGCGTGCTCCGGGCGGACTGAGCGGCCCGAGACATTCCAATCACGGAAGAGGAATTCCTTGATCTCCATCTCGGCGAAAACACCCGTGGCCCTGGCCCCCTCCACGACGGTCTGCACCTGGGGGACGGTAGGGAGATAGGCACAGAGGAGGCCGCCGGTGGGCTGATGCTCCGCTGCTGCGCCCACGGTGTGCCATGGCTCGGGAAGGTCGAGGACGATCCTCTCCGGTCTCAGCCCGGCAACCTGTTCGGCGACGTCTCCGGTCCGCAATTCGATGTTGTCGGGAACCCGCCCGTGCCAGCGCTCGATGGTCTTGCGGGCTTGGGCGGCATGGTCCTCGCGGCGCTCGACGCTGACCACGCGGCCGCCGGGCCCGACGGCCCGGGCCAGAGCCAAGGTGAGCGCACCCGAGCCGCTACCCGCTTCGAGCACCGTCATCCCCGGGCCGATATCGGCGTAGACGATGATGGGTCCGAGGTCTTTCGGGTAGATGACCTGTGCGCCTCGTTTCATCTTGAGGATGAAGTCGGCGAGTCGGGGACGGAGGAGCAAGAGGGGTGCGCCGCCCGACGACTGCACCCAGGTGCCGTCCTCGGTGCCTATCAGCTCGGAATGAGGGATGGTCCCCTTGTGGTACTGAAAGGTCCGGTCTGCCTCGAGGCGAAGGAGGAAGTGGCGGCCCCGATCGTCGACGAGCAGTGCCGGGTCGCCTTCGGCGAACGCCATCAGAACAGCGAGATCGCCCCGATCAGGAGGGCGAACACCATCCCGATGACGACCACCCACACGGTTATCTGGACGAATCTGCTGTTGCGCATGATGCTTCAATGGTTGCGTGAGAAGGGCACGGTAGACAAATGGGGTTCTTGACCGAGAGGCTGCAACGGGCGGTCCTGGGCGATTCCGATACCAGGGTGGCGGGCCAGATGCGCGCCCTGAAGGGCCTCAGGGAGGGCGACGGCCGGGAGTTGCTCTTCGGTCTCGCCCTGAGCGCCCTGGCCTGGATGCAGAGAACCCGGCCGCGCAAGGAGCTCCTCTTTCGGAAGAAGGTGCCCGTCGGGTCGGCGATCGTAATCCACCACAAGAAGGCAGGCGCCCCCAAGATCGAGGTGGTCAAGCCCAAGAAGCGGAGATGACCCCCGCTCAGACCCGGTAGACCTCCACCATGGTCTTGTTCCGCGAGCCCCGCTTGCGGCCCACGAGGAAGGCCACCGCGACCAGGGCGGCCACCGCCACCGCTCCCATGATCGCCTTGTCCTTGGCCGACTCCTTGGTGTCGTCGACCACCCCGACCAGCTCTCTGGCCTTGGCTTCGATGTCCTGCTTGCTAACCGTCACCTTGCATCCTCCACGCCACGATCGCCGCCGCCGCAGCAGCGACGACGGCCGTCGTCACCCGTGCCAGGACCACATACCAGTCTCCATCCGGATAGAGCATCACCAGGCCGTAGTAGAGGCCCCAGGCGATCAGGAAGGATCCTGTGGAGATGATGGCCGCCCCGCCCAGCCCCAGGCCGGCGTGCTTGCCCAGCCGCTTGAGCGGCTCGATCGTCTCCTGACGCAGGTACTCCCGCGACATGTCGAGCAGCTCGGTGGTGAGCTCGGGGATCTCCTGGACTCCGGCCATTGCGGGTGAATCTAACAACTACTGGACACCAAGCCACAGAGGGTTAGGGTTGCCGTTCGGTGAATCCGGTGAAGGCGCTGCGGTCACTTGGCCCCCGCTATGTGGCGTTGTGGGTCGGTCAGACGATCAGCCAATTCGGCACCTACATCGCCGTCCTCACCATCCCCCTGCTCGTCCTCCACATCCAGCAGTCCCAGGGTACGGGGCCCCAGACCCTGGACTTCTCCATTGCGTACGCCCTGGAATTCGCACCCACATTCCTGGTCGGTCTGGCGGCCGGGGTGCTCCTCGACCGGCTCCATCTCCGGCCGGTCATGGTCGCCACCGACCTCCTACGCGCCTGCGCTTTCTTCTACCTCGCTGCCGAGGTGGGGAGCTACGGGATGGGGACGGTCTTCGTCATGGCTTTCGTGCTCGGGTCGATGACCACTCTCTTCGACGGCGCCCTCTACTCCCTGATCCCCGCCATAGTCCCCAGAGATCGGCTGAGCGACGCCAACTCCTGGGTGACAGCGAGCATCCAGGCCAACTTCGCACTCGGCCCGCTGGTGGCCGGGATCTTCGCGGTGGTGTTCGCCGGGCCCGCGGTCGGGCTTTTCATCAACGGGCTGACCTTCGTGGCCTCGGCCATCTCACTCGCCTGGGTGGGCCGGGTGCCCCACCATCGGACCGGGGACGACGAGAGGCTGGGTTTCCTCACCGAGGCCGCCAACGGGGTCAAGTACGTGTTCGGCGAGCCACGTCTGCGGATCACCACCATCGCCGCTGCCATCCCCAACCTGGTCATCGGGTTCTTCGAAGCGACGATCGTTGTGCTCGCCGAGGTGGTCCTCCTCACCGAGACCGAGATCGAGATCGGGATACTGATCAGCGCCATGGGAGTGGGCGGGGTAATCGGGGCCATTTTTGCCCCGCGGATCACCCGACGCCTCGGGCTGGGGCGGGCGATGGTCGCGGGGATGGCCCTCACCGGGGTGCTGATGTTCGGCCTGATGTTCACCACCTACGGGCCACTGGCGATCGTCCTCCAGGCAGGGTGGATGCTCGGCGTCTCGGTGATAAACGTCCCGCTGGCCACGATCCGCCAGCATTACGCCAAGGAGTCCATGCTGGGCCGGGTGATCACCGCGAGCCGTGCCATTGGCTGGGCGACCCTGCCCCTGGGGGCGGTGCTCGGTGGGTGGCTGGGCGCCACCCCTGAGACCTATCCGTTGGTGGCGAGGAGCTTCCCGCTGCTCATGGTGGCCACTGCCATCTGGCTGGCGACCACTGTCGTCTGGGGAGATACCTTCGGGCCCGACTTCCGCGGGAAGGTGCCGGCCGAGCCGGAGCCGGCCGCGAGGTAGCCGGCTATGAGGAGGCCTCCTCGCTGATGACCCTGATCGTCTGGATGTCACCGGCTATCTCGAGCTTCCAGACCTGACCGTCGAGCTGCCACTGCGCGGCGTGCTGCTGACCGGAGTAGTCGGCGATCTGCTTACCATCGAGCCCTTCCTCCAGGTAGGCGTTGATGCAGTCCTGCGAGTAGGGATGGAGCATGAAGCAGAGATGGAGGTAGAAGTAGGGCGCCGCCTGGTGAGACAGACCCACCGAGCCCATCAGGGCGTGGACCGAGCCGTCCGAGGGGTCGTAGGCGCCGGCAAGGGAGGCGGCACGGTCGAACCGATAGTGAAAACTGCGGTATTGACCGGCCTGGGTCTCCGTGACCAAGCCCTTGGTCATGGCGGGGGGATGTCCCAGGCCGTTCCACAGCTCCGGGATCTCGCCGATCATCACACCCAAGGACCCGGCAGCTGCCACCGGCTGGGAGGGGGTGCTCTCCTCGGTTACCACGGGGGAATCCGCCAGGCCGGCACCGCGCGCTCCTGTCAGTGAGAAGACGATCACGAGAACCGCGAAGAGACCGCCCCCACCGAGTGCCAGCCAGTGGGCCCCTTCGATCCTGGTCGAGCCGAGGGCTGCCAGCCCGAGGATGCTTGCCGGCCACGGGAGAACAGAGGTCATCCCGGCGACGATAAGTAACAGGGCGCTGATGACGAGGGTGCCCAGGTACACGTGTCGAGGGGGGATCGCCAGGCCGGCGGTTCCTCCGTTGGAAGTTGGGACAGGGGGCTCGTCGATTGTCATCACACGATCGCTTCCGAAACGGCGAGTCAT
>CAZAHX010000172.1:0-4814 GCA_964485005.1 uncultured Acidimicrobiaceae bacterium
GCCATATCGGCGAGCAGATCGGGGTTGCGATAGCTGTTGCAGGTCACCAATGGCCCGAACTCGATGGTCTCGGTCACCTCTGCCCAAGATCCGAGCATGGTCCAGCACTCGAAGTGCTTGCCGTCCGGGTCGCCGGACAGGGGGAAGAAGTGGTCCCAGTTGAAGACGGCGTCGGCGCCGAGCCCTTCGACGCGCTCGACTGCCTGCCGGATGGTGTCGTACTCGGCGTGCTGGGGCTGGAGGGCGACGCCGATGCGGATGGGGTGGGTCATAGGCCCAGGCTAGGGAAGCGTGTGCACCAGATCATCTTGGGCCGTCAGTCGTGACTCTCGTCTATGTCTCGATCCCGTGCATGGTGTCCACGATGAGCTCATCGACCACGGCCTGCAGCGCCTCCCGCTCCGAGGCCCCGCTCTCCTTTGCCTTCCGATATGTGGCGAGCTGGCGGTCTGCGCTGGTCCCCTCGGCGATGATGGTCCTTGCGTGACGCAACTCGTCCCGCACATCGAGCTCGATGGCGTCCTGGGCCACTAGCTCGAGGAGCTCCTCGATGAGGTCGGCGAGGGGAACCAGCTCCCCCTTCCCAAAGTCGACCAGGCTCCCTTTCACGCCGTAGCGCTGAGCCCGCCACAGGTTCTCCTCGATGATCCCAGGTGGATAGATCCGCCACTTCTGGTTGTTCCGGCGCAACCGGTAGAGATAGCTGAGGATGCACTGATAGAGGGCGGCGATGGTCATGGTGTCCTCGAGACGGGTGCAGATGTCGCATACCCGCATCTCCAGGGTGGGATAGCGGACCGAGGGGCGGATGTCCCACCAGAGTTTGCTGGCGTCTTCGATTAGCCCCGCGTTGACCAGGATCTCCACGAAACGCTGGTACTCGCCCCACGACACGAACTCCTGGGGAATTCCCGTCCGCGGCATGTTCTGAAAGATGACCAGCCGGTAGGCGAGGAGCCCGGTGTCGACCCCGTCCCAGAAGGGTGAGGAGGCGCTCAGGGCGAGTAGATGGGGGAGCATGTATCGCACCTGGTTCATCAGGTCGATGCGGATGTGCGGGTCCTCGATCCCGATGTGGATGTGCATGCCGCAGATGACGAGTTGGCGCGCCACGTGCTGGTAGTCGGCCGCCAGATTCTGATAACGGGTCTGCTCGGTGGTCTCCTGCTGGGCCCAGTTGGCGAAGGGGTGGGTCGAGGCGGCGATGATGGCGGCGTCGTATTCGGAGACCACCTTCGACAGGTCGCGTCGCAGCCGGGACAGGTCCTCCCGTGCCTCGGAGACCCGGGCGCACACCTTGGTGCCCACCTCGATCTGGGCCTTGAGGAACTCCTGGGTGACCTGAGACCCGAGGACCTCCCCCAGCTGTGCCCAGAGCCTCTCTGGAGGGCTCTTGATCAGGTCGCGGGTCTCCCGATCGACGATGAGGTACTCCTCCTCGATGCCGAGGGTGAACGCGGGGCGGTCCATGGCGGGGGACCCTAGTTGTGCCTCGCTAGCCCAAGGTCTCCAGTGTCGACCGGCGGAGACGCCCGCACTCCTGGCGGACATGACACCCGGCGAGGTGGTCGTTGACCAGACCCACTGCCTGCATGAAGGCGTGGATCGTGGTGGGCCCCACGAAGGACCAGCCTCTTCGCTTCAACTCTCTGCTCATCGACGTGGATTGAGGTGTGAAGGGGAGGACCTCGCTCGGGGCCGGGCTCTCCGGCTCGGCCCAGGACCAGAAGTAGCCGGCCAAGGACCCCTGCTCCTCGATCAACTCGAGGGCTCGGGCGGCGTTGTTGATACATGAGCGGATCTTTCCCTCGTGGCGGACGATGCCGGGATCGGAGAGCAGCCCACTCACCGTGTTCTCGTCGAAGTTCGCCACCGACACCGGATCGAAGTCGGCAAAGGCCTCTCGAAAGGCCGGGCGCTTGCGGAGGATGGTGAGCCAGGACAACCCGGCCTGGAACCCCTCGAGGCAGATCTTCTCGAACAGCCGCCGGTCGGAGGTCACCGGTCTTCCCCACTCCTCGTCGTGATAGACCCGGTAGATCTCCGGACCGGCCCCCCACTCACAGCGATCTGCCCCATCGGGGCCCGTGACGAGATCCATTCCCTGGGTTCTAGCATCGCCGGGTTTAGCCGCGATTAGCGAGCCGGCTCGTACCCTGGTTGATCGTGGACACCGATCGTCTCAAGGATGGACTGGCCGGCGCCGTCTCCGCCGGGCTCGCCCTCGGCATCTCCGAATTGGCGGCGGGCCTGTTCGCCTCGTTCCCCTCCTTGATCGAAGCCCTCGGCAACTTCGTGGTCGACACCTCCCCCAGGCCGTTGAAGGACTTCGCCATCGAGGTGTTCGGCACGGCTGACAAGCTGGTTCTTCTCATCTTGATCGTGGTGGTCACCGTGCTCATCGGAGCCGTGGTGGGGATGTTCGCCCGCCGTCGCTTCGGCATTGCCATCGTGGTGTTCGCCGGGTTCGCCGTCATCGCTGCTCTCGCCGCGGCAAGAGATCCCCAAGTCGACGTGGGACTGGCACTCGTTCCGGCCGGAGCCGCCGCCCTCGCCGGTCTGGCTGCGCTCCAGGCTCTGTTCCGGATGGGCGAACCCGTCCCCGCATCGCCCGGGACGGACGACTCCCGCCGAAGCTTTCTGCTCGGCGCCGGGGCGACTTTGGGGCTGGCCGTCCTCGCCGGTACCGCGGGGCGGATCTTCATCGAGCGGGCCAAACGGATGGTGGCCGGAAGAGAAGAGGTCGTGCTCCCCAGCCCGGCGGTGGGTTTGCCGCCGGTACCCCCCGAAGCGAATCTCGAGGTCCCCGGGCTGACCCCGATCCATGTCCCCAACGATAATTTCTACCGGATCGACACCGCGCTTTCCGTCCCTCGCATCGACCTCCAGGACTGGACGCTCACCGTCAAGGGAAGGGTGGACCGCCCTTACACCATCGACTTCCCCGCATTGTTGGACATGCGGATGGTGGAGCGGGACATCACTCTCTCTTGTGTCTCCAACCAGGTGGGCGGGGGCCTGGTGGGCAACGCACGCTGGCAGGGCGTGTTCCTCAGCGAGATTCTGGACCGCGCCGGAGTGCAGGACCACGCCGAGCAGATCGTGGGTCGGTCCGTCGACGGGTTCACCGTGGGCTTTCCCGTCGCCGCCGCTTACGACGGGCGGGAGGCGCTGGTAGCGGTGGGGATGAACGACGAGCCTCTCCCCTTCGAGCATGGTTTCCCGGCCCGCCTCGTCGTGGCCGGGCTCTACGGATATGTCTCCGCGACCAAGTGGCTCACCGAGATCGAGCTCACGGGATGGGAGGAGTTCGACGCCTACTGGATCCCGTGGGGGTGGGCCAAGGAGGCGCCGATCAAGACCCAAAGCCGAATCGACACCCCGGGGAGGGCGGAGCGGATCTCCCCCGGCCCCCGCAAGGTCGCCGGTGTGGCCTGGGCGCCTCATCGGGGGATCTCCCGGGTCGAGGTGCAGCTAGGTCTGGGAGCGCCCTGGGTGGAAGCGACGCTCTCCGAGCCGCTGTCGGAGGACGCCTGGGTCCAGTGGCAGGTGGATTGGGAAGCGGAACCCGGCGAGCACTTTCTCCGGGCGCGTGCCACGGACGGCAACGGGGTGCTACAGGACGAGACCGAACGGCCCCCTGCGCCAGACGGGGCCACCGGGTGGCACACCCAGCGGGTATTCGTCCTCGAGGCGTGAGCTGCTCGATCAAGCGTGAGTAATTGACGTCGCTCAGCGACGTCAATTACTCACGCTTGACTGCTATCTAGTCTGCCGAGTCGACGGCGCTGATCGCCCAGGCCAACCCGAGCCCCTCGTCTGCTATCGCCAGTCGGAGCTGCCAGCCGGTACCGGGGGATCCGTCGTCGAACCAGGCCCACCGGAGGCGAGCCACGGCATCACCGACAGCTCCGGGATCCGGGGGCCATGCCAGGTCGGCAAGGGCCGCTATCGCCCACCACACGCCAAAACGCCCCGCGGCCGCCCCGCGTCGCCGGCCGTGTGCGCCGCCGGAGGCCCCGGCCCACCCCATCCAGGCCAGAGCCTTATCGGGGCGGAGCGGGGAGACCCCGGCCCGGCTCAGCCCGAGGGCGTGAACTGCAGCCTCCAGACTGCCCTCGACCACCGCGATATCACACTTGCCGTTGGACTCCTCGATCCAGGGTTTGACCAGGTCGGCCAGGGCGCCTTCCGACTCGAAGTCCTCGATCCGGTCGGCTGGGGAAGGAAGCTGAGACGGCTCGGCCGACGGAGGGCTGGGAGAGGGTGCCTCCGCCCTGTTGCTCTTGTAGGTCGCCACGGGATAAGCCGGCTCCCACTCCTCGAGATGGTCGGGCAGGTCGGGGATCGGGCCGATCCCGCGCTCACCCCTGATCACCCGCTCGGCGGCGACCGTGGCTCGTTCGGGCCCGGGGGACAGATAGGGCTCGAGCTCTGCCCAGGTCTTTGTGCTCGCGGCCACCTCGGCGAGCGGGCCGGGGGCGAAACGGGCCGCACCTTCGGTAACCGCCGGGCCTGCCCACTCGCCCGGCGCTTCGAGGGCGAGCCGGTACCGAATGTGCTCTTCGACACCCCAAAGCTGCTTTCCGCGGGTCACCGCCTCCCGGCAGCGGCGGCGCAGCTCGACCAGGTCGTCCCACGCTCGGTTCCGACAGAGGCCGTCGATCACCCTGAGTAGTTCGTCGGTGTCGGAGGCCTCTATGGCGTCGATGGCCCGTTGCGGGATCAAGAGTCGCCCGTGGCAACGGGAAGGTCGAGCCGGGACCACTCCGAGAAGGAGCCGATGTACACGTCGGGCATGTCCCGGCCCGCCA
>CAZAHX010000173.1:0-2776 GCA_964485005.1 uncultured Acidimicrobiaceae bacterium
TCGCTTTCCAGCGCCTTGCCGTAGGTCCTGGTGACCGACTCCGACCCTGCGGCGATGTAGGTGTCGCCTTCCCCCTGCTTGATGGCATGAAAGGCCATGCGGATGGTCTGCAGGGACGAGGCACAGAAGCGGTTGACCGTCGTGGCGGGCACGGTTTCCGGCATCCCCCCGAGGAGAGACGCCGGCCGGGCCAGGTTGTAGCCCTGTTCGTGATGGGTCAGCCCGCAACCCAGCATGACGTCGTCGACGCTGCCCCGGTCCACCCCGGGCACCTTGCTCATCACGGCGTCGATGGCGAAGCCGGCGAGGTCGTCGGCCCTCACATCGATCAGAGAGCCTTTGTACGCCCTCCCGATCGGCGACCTGGCAGTGGCCACGATCACGGCATCCGGCATGTCTGTCCCAAACTCTCGATTTCCCTGTTCAACCTACCCGCCTGCTTACCCTTGCCGGGTGACAGGGAGCCGCCCACTGTTCGTCCTCCTGACTGCCCTCGTTGCCGCCTGCTCCGCGGCGCCGGAGGGGACCACCAGCACCCTTCCAGCAACTACGACTGCGCCCGCGGCTGTCACGACACCCACCGTGGCGCCCTGTGCGGACGAGTTCGAGTTCGGCGAGGGCGGCCAGATCGCCGACCTCGATCACGACGCCTCGGACAGCGGCACCATCGGCGCCATCTCTTGGACCGAGGAGGCGGACTGTGAGAGCTTCACCATCGCCTTCCAGACCTCGGAAGGGGCTCCGGCCACCACTCCGCCATCGACCGAGCTACTCCACCTCGAGAGCTTCCAGGTGCTCCGTGTCCAGATGAGCAACGTCGACGCCACGGTGGTCACGGACCAACTCGTGGAGACCTCGCTGGTCGACCGGCTCTTTGTGGTCAGATCTCTAGAGGAGGGAATGTTCATCGACTTCCACCTGGCCCAGCCCTCGCAGGCGCGGATCGAGGCCGCCTCGTCACCGGCGCAGCTGATTCTCACCCTGAAACCCGGACTGGTTCCCTTCACCGGTTTCTCCACCATTGGAGAAAGGGTCGTGGTCACGTCGCCGACGGCAGGTGCGATGGTCGACTCGGTGTTCACCATCGGCGGCTACAGCCGAACACTCGAGGCAGGTGTTCTCTTTGTCGCCAGCATTGGGAGCGAGGTGGTGGCAGAGCGCAGCACCGTCGCGGCGGCCTGGATGGATACCTGGGGGGAGTACCGGGCAAACCTCGCACTCCCGGAAGGGACTGTCTCGCTGTTCGTTGGTGAGGCCGATCAGCTGGACGGCACGCTCGAGGGAGTGACGGTCAGGATGACGGTTCGATGAGACCGGGGAGCTCCACGATCTCTATGTAGCCGTCGCCGATGTCGACCACGGGCACCAGGTCGGCGACGAAAGGGATCTCGAATCGAGTCCCCTCCCGCTCGATAACCAATCTGGCCTGGGACGGACCGTGGGCGACTGCGGCGACCGAGCCACCTCCAGGTCTCACCTCGAGGCCGATGAGATCCTCCGGCCAGTATTCGTCGGGCTCGAGCGACCGTCTCTCGGCGGCGAAGACGTCCAGACCGCGGATCCGCTCGGCGGCGCCGCGATCGGCGACGCCGACGAAAGCGATCTGATAGCCCTTGTCCCCCCGGCGCGTAGCGGCGACCGTGTATGCGCGATCGTCGAGGTAGACGATCGAGCCCGGCTC
This sequence comes from uncultured Acidimicrobiaceae bacterium, assembly GCA_964485005.1. Taxonomy (GTDB): domain Bacteria; phylum Actinomycetota; class Acidimicrobiia; order Spongiisociales; family ZC4RG35; genus JAHWLC01. The sequence goes on from CAZAHX010000173.1 coordinate 1,682, forward strand.
GAGGAGAGAGAGGTCCTCTTCCTCCAGGTATATGCCGAGAAAGCCGTCGAGGCCGTGGGGGCGGCCGAGACGACCGATGAGGAACCGCTCGTCAGTCGAGGAACTCGACCCCAGCGGTGATCCCTTCTTCCTCACCGGCAGCGCCGGCCGCGGCGCGGATTGCCTTGGCAACCCGGCCCCGGCGACCGATGACCCGGCCCATGTCGCCCTTCGCGGTGCGGACCTCGGCAACCATCTCGTCCGGGCCCTGCTCGACCATGGTCACCTCCACCGCGTCGGCGTCCTCCACGATGCTCTTCACGATGTAGCTGACCACACGCTCCACGATCTCGCCTCTCGCCACGATCACTCCTCCTCGGAGGGCTCGGTGACCTCGGGCTCCGGCCCCTCGACCTCGACCTCATCGGCGGGTGCCTCGGCTTCGGCGCTCGCGGGCTCGGCCGACTCCGAGTCGGCCTCATCGCCCTCCACGCCGACCACGTGGATCTCTCCCGACCTCACCTTTATGGTGTTCAGGGCCCCGGACACATTGAGCAGCTTCTCCACTGTTTCGGTTGGCTGGGCCCCCTTTGACAGCCAGTCGGCGGCGCGATCGTTGTCGACCTCCACCAGGGACGGCTGCTGTCTCGGGTCGTAACGCCCGATCTGCTCGATGTAACGCCCGTCCCGCGGGGCTCTCTCATCCATGACCACGATGCGGTACTGGGGCTGCTTCTTCTTCCCGATCCGCATCAATCTCAACTTGACGGCCATCAACTCACCTCGTGGCGCTCATCGACGTGACCGGCTGCCGAGCAGGCCGTCCAGTGACGGCACACCCTTCCCACCGGCCAGCGTCTTCATCATCTTCTTTGCCTCGGCGAATTGCTTGAGGAGCCGATTCACCTCCTGCGGGCTGGTGCCCGACCCGGATGCGATCCGCCGCTTGCGGCTACCGCCGATCATTTTCGGGTTCCCGCGCTCCTCGGGCGTCATCGACTGGATGATTGCCTCGACCCGACGGAGGTCGCGATCGTCGATATCGACCTCGCGCAGGAGGGACCCGGACCCGGGGAGCATAGCAAGGATGTCCTTGAGAGGCCCCATCGACTTGAT